>JAEURX010000039.1 GCA_016788885.1 Nitrospira sp.
CTGCAGCGCGGTCAACGCGAGGACTTTATCCGCCACGGCCACGGCCGCGACGGTTCCCGCCGAGATTTTGAGAAACTGTCTCCGTGAAACGGAAACCTGCATAATAGCTACCTCCTTGTGAGGCACATGAGTCCCTCATGCACCTGTTCGTACGACTTCACTACACTCACACGAATGCAAGTTCGTCTGGTGGACCTCCTTTCCGCGTGTCGAATTGGAAACATTCGTCCCTCACAATTCGAAAATGTCGAGCGGGCATTCGCTCGGCGTAGGAAGATATTACAATTCGCATGCCGTCATGGTCGTAAACGGCAGCAATGTTACCTGCGGGGATAGCTTGAGTTGGTTAATAAAATCAGCTATTTGCGTGGTCGTCTTGGTGGCGTGAGAGTGGGGGAAATGTTGTTAGAACTGGTGGGGTCAGAAAGTACTGACTGCTGTGGGGGGGTGAAATGCATAAGATATTGATATATTTTAGTTATTTTGTGTCTGTAAATGCGGACGCGCCCACATATCGCTAAAAAGTATCATGAAAACAATTTGTTACGACATCTTCGCTGTATGTGGTGTCATGATTGTCTGACACCGTTATTTCTCGTCTTTTGTGTAGCGGCGCATGATCTCATGGAAGTAGGAACGGGGAAGGCCGGAGTCCTGTGCGGCATGGGTGACGTTGCCTTGGTGAATGGTCAGTTTGGTCGAGATATACCGCCGGTTGAATGCTTCTAGGACCTGTTCCTTCGCCTTGGCATAGGGAAGGTGGAGGTAGTCCTCGTCGGGGAGCTCTCTCTGACGGTGATCGGGAACCGCCAACATGCCTGCTACATCGGCAATGCCGATACGATCTCCCTTGGCCAGCATGACGGCTCTCTCCATCACGTTCCGCAGTTCCCGCACGTTGCCCGGCCATGGGTAGGCGACCAGTTCCGTGACTGCCGTGGGGTGAAGATCCTCCACATGTTTGGAAAACTCCTTGGCGTAGCGGGCGATGAAGTGCCGGGCCAGCACGGGAATGTCTTCTGTCCGCTCCCGCAAGGGGGGCACGCGGATAACCATGACGTTGAGGCGGAAAAAGAGATCCTTCCTGAACTCGTTTCGCTGTACCTTCTCGGCAAGATCCTGATTCGTTGCGGCAACGAAGCGGACATTGACCTTCCGTTGCTGGGTACTGCCGACTGCACGGACTTCCCCAGCTTCCAGAACGCGCAGCAGCTTGGCTTGCAGGTTCGCCGGCAAGTCGCCGATTTCATCCAGAAAGACGGTCCCGTGACTTCCTGACTCGATCAGGCCGGTTCGGTCGGAAACTGCGCCGGTAAACGCGCCGCGGACATGCCCGAACAGTTCGCTCTCTACGGTGCCTTCTGAAAACGTGGTGCAATCCACGACTTGAAACGGTCCGTCGCTGTCGAGGCTCCGCTCGTGAATGGCTTTGGCGATCAGTTCCTTCCCGGTTCCGGTTTCTCCGATGATCAGCGTCGTCGAAGGGACCCGCGCAATCGCTTCGATCATGGCCATCACGTTGCGGATCGGGGCGCTGACACCCACGAGGTTTTTGAACGGGATTCGAGGAGCAACCGGTTCATCGGGAGTGGCCTGCAGCAGGATCTCCGACATGCGCATGGCTCGATGAATCCGGGCTGCCAGATCCATGGCGTCGTACGGTTTGACGACATAATCAAACGCCCCGTGGCGCATGGCATCGATCACCGTTTCCGTCGCATCCACCCGGCTCAACATGATGACCGGAATGCGACGATTGAGATCTTGGACGCGCCGCAGGAGTTCAATCCCGCTGATCCCCGGCAACCGCACGTCGGCAATGATCAGATCAACAGCATCCTTCTGGAGGCGCTCAATCGCTCCTTCGGCCGTCGCATTGATGACCAGTGTGATCTCGTCGTCTTCGTGCCGGGGCAGCTCAGGCTCCACGGTGCGCAGGAATAGATCGACATCTCCTGCGTCGTCCTCGACCAGCAGGATGGTGAACGACTTTTGTTTGGTACTTGCCATACGTATTGTTCAGGAAGACCCTCGCCGTTCGCCGAAGCACAATCGCCCCATCGCATCCATGCGCACGAAGGGACAAAGGAACCGCGAGGAAGAGGCTGGTGCCCGGCAGCCGCCCGCCGTACCTGCTGCTATCTTAGGAGGCGAGGTTGAAGGAAATCAACTGCTTGCATGGCCTTGCCCGGGAAGGGTGGATTGGCGCGGGATGGAATGATTTGGAAAGGGGGTGCATGACAAACGGGATGCCCGAAGTGGCATGCACGGCGATCCAGACGCCCTCAATTGCCTCCATGCAGGGCTACGTGTGAAGCGTCGTTCATCCGCTCATATTCATACTCTTGATGCGGTGTCGTGTGCAGGGTGGGAATGGCGGAGGTGTTGAGAGAAAGAAGGAAGATCGGTGCAACGGAGGTCTGGCCGGTGAACGTTGTGCCTCGGTTCACAGGAGATGCTGTTTTCGTCGATTGTTGTTTGGGGCCAATGAATGGTTGCGGTTCCAGCCCCCAGTTCCCATCACTTTCCGATGTGAGGCGCCGTGAACGGACAGTGGGTGATGGAGTGGGGGTGTAGCGGGCCGGGACGCTCTGCATCGGCCGGTGAGGGGGTCTGAGCATCGGACGGCTGTGCTGCTCTGGTAGCACAAGGGGATGGAAAGAAGGTTGCAACAGTCGCAGGGGTGGATGAAACGAGGAGCGCACCAGCGGAGCCTCGGGGAAGAGAGGACTCGATGGTGCCCCGATCACACAGCAGGGATCCAGAGCCGCTGCAAGCACGAGCAATGTGTGAGTCCATGACAGGGGAACAGCGTGCATGGGTCGCCACCTTTCCGATTGGGGGCCGTGTCTGTGCCGAATACAGTGCCGCTATTGCCGGTACGTCGCTGCCGAGCACAACAACTGATGAGGCATATTTCGTTCCATGCGTGTTCGCGCGTGGTGTATGGAATGGCGGGGGTATAAGAGCGCTTGAGCCTGAGGATGGAGAGAAGCGGTTGTTCGTCGCACTGTGTCAAGTGTGCGGAATCGATCGATTTAGAGGCGTATGCCTAGGTGCGTCGCGTTTCGGAGGCGTAGCGGTTCCGTCGGCTCACTTCTCGAATATCAACATGAGATAGGCCAGGAACAGGAGGAGGTGAACGGCTCCGAGCAGGACGTTCGTGCGTCTTACTGCGAACGTCAACATGCTCACCACGAAGGTCAGGATCAGGAGAATGGTGTCGACTGCATCGATGCCGAGAATGATCGTGGAGCCGGTGACGAACCCGATGGCAAGGACGGCCGGAATAGTCAGGCTAATGCTGGCGAGGACCGAACCCAAAAGAATGTTGACGGAGCGCTGCAATTGATTGGCTAGGGCCGCGCGAACTGCGCCAAGGGATTCCGGCGCCAGCACGAGTCCCGCGACCAACACCCCGCCTAGGGTGGGAGGGGCGTGCCAGAGTCGAAGCGTGTGATCGATCGGGACTGCAACATGCTCCGACAGAATGACCAGCGGGAGTAGGTAGGCTAAGAGGAGTAGGGTATGGAACCAGACCGAGCCTCCGGGAGAGGGGTGGTGTTGGTGCAGGATCGTCGCGTGGCGTTTTTTCGAGCTGCGAGGGGCAACGAAATAATCACGATGCCGGAGATTTTGAATCGCGAGAAACACGCCGTAGAGCCCGAGGGACATGATGATCAGGAACACGGATTGATGCGGAGAGAATGTTGGGCCTGAGGAAGACACGGTATAGTTTGGCATGACGAGCCCCAGTGCAGCCAACGGCACGATGACGGCGAGAAAGGCGTTGGCTCCTTGCAGATTGTAGGTCTGCTCGTGATATCGCAAGCCGCCGAGCAAGAGCGACAATCCCACCATGCCGTTCAGGACGAGCATCACCACGGCAAACATGGCATCCCGTGCCAGGGAGGCATTGCCGTTTCCTGTGTACATAAACGCGGCAATCATCATCACTTCGATGCCGGTGACCGATAACGTCAGAATCACGGTGCCCAGTGGTTCGCCCAGCCGGGCCGCCAGGTGTTCCGCATGGCGAAGTACGGCAAAGGCCGACAGAACGATGACCAGAAGCAACCATCCGAGCATGGCGCTCAGGCGCAGGGGATTCGAAAGATCGCTCAACCACTCGTGGCCGTGGAGAAAGAACAGGACGGCGGTCCCGACGGGAATGATCAACCACCATTCGCCGAAGATGCGGCTACGATGAGGCGGGGCGGTGCGGTGTGGAAAGCGCAGGAGCGACGAATCCTGCGGAGTCGATGTAACCAAGGACAACATAGCGACGGCGACCCGTGGGTGTGTCTGCGCCCCGACGGTCGGTCAGGCGCTGCCTTTCAGTCCGATGATGCCAAGGATGATGCAGAGGAGGGAACACACTTTCACGATCGACACGGATTCGGCGAAGAGGACGATGCCTAGTACCGCTGTGCCTGCGGCGCCGATGCCTGTCCACACCGCGTAGCCAGTGCCGACGGGGATGCTCTTCAAGGCTTGAGCGAGACAGCCGAAACTCGCGACCATCGCGGCCAACGTGACGGCTGTGGGCCAGAGGCGGGAGAAGCCCTCCGTATATTTGAGACCGATTGCCCAGCAGATCTCGAACAGACCGGCCACCACGAGGAACGTCCATGCCATAAATCGGTACTCATTGTCCTTCGTACGGGTGAGTGGGCGCGAGCAAACAGGGGGATCCGACAGCTCGTCCAGTGTGGTCATCATACAGAATCAGATGCTCGAAACCACCTCGGCATTTCACTAGGGGCTGCGCATGTGAGGAGGAGAACCTGCGGGCAGGGCCTGCGGGAGCGGGCACCACCTTCACGCCGGTTGTTCGTCCACGGATGCAGCGGGTGCAGCCGGACGGTCGAACCACTGGTATAACACGGGCAGGACGATCAACGTCAGCAGCGTCGAACTGACCAGGCCTCCGATGACGACGATCGCCAACGGGCGTTGGACCTCCGAGCCGATGCCGTGTGAGAGCGCCAAGGGGAGCAACCCCAGGAGGGCGACGACAGCGGTCATCAGCACCGGACGCAAACGCAGGGAACAGCCGGTGACGACGGCTTCGTTGCCGTCCATGCCCTCAGCGCGCAGCTTATTGATGTAGGACACTAAGACGATGCCGTTCAGAACGGCCACTCCGAACAGGTTGATGAACCCCACGGAGGCCGGCACGCTCAGGTATTCGCCGGTCAGCCAGAGGGCCGCAATGCCGCCGATCAGGGCGAAGGGCAGATTCAGAATGATCAGGGCGGCATACCGCAACGAGTTGAAGGAGGAAAACAGGATGAGAAAGATCACGCCGATGGTGATCGGGACAATAACTTTCAGGCGAGCCATCGCCCGCTGCATGTTTTCAAATGAACCGCCCCAGAGCAGCCGGTACCCGGTCGGCAACTGTATCTGACGGTCGATTTTCGTCTGGGCCTCATGCACGATGCTCTCGATGTCGCGACCGAACGTATTGAAGCCGACGTAGATTCGGCGCTGCAGGCCTTCACGGCTGATCAATGCCGGGCCTTCGCGCAGTTCCACCTTGGCGATGTCACCTAGTGGGATCAGTGCGCCGGCCGCGGTGGTCAGGAGGATATTGCCGATGGTGTCGACGCTGTCGCGATATTGTTCTGGAAAACGAAGAATGAGGTCGAAGCGGCGCTGCCCTTCGTAGACCCGCGTGGCAGCGTCGGCGCCGATCGCGGTCGTAATGATTTCCCGAATCTGGGTGACATTGATGCCGTGGCGGGCGATCTTGCCGCGATCGATATCGATGGTCAGGTAAGACTGTCCGAAGAGTTGCTCCACACGCACGTCCTTGACCCCTTGAATGCCGTTCATAATGCCCTGAATTTTTTCTGCGGTGTTGCGCAGAATGTCCAGGTCTTCGCCGATGACCTTGACGGTGGCTTCTGAGCGAACTCCCGAGACCAACTCATCGACCCGTTGTTGAATCGGCTGGCTGATCAGGAAGTTGGCGCCGGGAATCTGTTGCAGGCGACGGCGGATCGCGTCATCAAGTTGCGATTTGGTCGAGGCGGTTTTCCATTGATCCATCGGGACGAGCGACACGACGGGATCGCTCGCATTCGGCTCCTGAGGATCGTTGCCGAGCTCGGTCCGGCCGATTTTCGACACCACCATGCGGGCTTCCGGGAACTCCAGTACCGCTCGCTGCATTTCCTTCTCGATCTCGATGGATTTTTCCAACGAAATGCCAGGAAGCCGGATGGTTTGAGGCGTCACCGACCCCTCGTTCAAGATGGGGATGAATTCGCCTCCCAGAAAAGGAAACAGCGCCAGGCTGCCGGCCAGCAGGCTGAGGGCGAGTGCGAGCACGGCGGTGCGATGGCCAAGCGCCCATCCGAGTGTCGGCAGGTAGCCGCGCTTGACCCACCGCAGGAGAAAGGTGTCTTCCTCTTTAGCATCCTTGAGGACCAGGGAACAGAGCACCGGCGACAGGGTCAGCGACAGCAACAGAGAGATCAGCAGGGCGATGATGATGGTATAGGCCAGCGGCTGAAACATTTTCCCTTCCATGCCTTGCAGGGAAAGGATCGGAAAAAAGACGATGATGATGATCAGGATGCCGAAGACGACCGGCTGTCCCACTTCCATCGCCGCCTGTAGAATCAAGGAGGTCTTGCCGGTCGAGGAGTCGCGGTGTTCGGAGAGATGGCGATACACGTTTTCCACGACCACCACGGAACCATCCACCATCATGCCGATCGCGATGACCAGCCCACCCAGCGACATCAAATTTGCGGTCAATCCTACCCGATCCATGACGATAAAGGTGGCCAGTGGGGTGAGGATCAAGGTCGCGGTGACGATCAGGGCGCTGCGGACGTTGCCGAGAAAGAGGAACAGGACCACAACCACCAGCACGACGCCTTCGAACAGGGCCTTGTACACGGTGTTCAAGGCGGAGGTAATCAATTCGATGCGATCGTAAAAGGGGACGATGCGGAGGCCGCCGGGAAGCAGCTTATGCTGGTGAATGTCGTCGATTTTGGTTTTGACCGCCTGGACCACTTCACGGGCGTTGCCGCCGCGGAGCATGAGCACGATCCCGGTCACGGCTTCATGTTGGCCGTTGATCACGGCTGCACCGTGGCGGATGGCGTGCCCCACGCGAACCTCGGCCACGTCCCGCACATAGACCGGGGTGCCGCCTTCTTCTTTCACGACGATTTGCTCGATGTCCGCGAGGGTCTTGATGAGGCCGACCCCCCGCACGATGAATCGCTCGGCGTTCTTTTCCAGAATGTTTCCGCCGGCGTTGGCATTGTTCTGTTCGACCGCGCGGAACACATCGTGGAGGGCGAGGTTGTATTTTCGCAGCAGGCCCGGCTCGACCATGACCTGGAATTCTTTGACGAACCCTCCTAGGGAATTCACGTCCACGACATCCGGGAGTCCCTTGAGCAACGGGCGGATCAGCCAGTCCTGGAGGGTGCGACGGTTCATCAACTCGGACTCGGAGAGTTGTGTGCCTGCCGTGTCATCCTGCGGGCCCTTCAAAAAATATTGAAAGACTTCGCCCAGCCCGGTGGTATTGGGGACCAACTGGGACAGCGAGCCAGGCGGCAGCTGATCCTGTACTTCGAGAATGCGTTCGAGTACCACCTGTCGTGCCAGGTAGATATCGACCGTGTCTTCGAAGATCACGTCGATCATGGAAAGCCCGACTTTCGACAGCGAACGCACCTCAACCAGGCCGGGGGAGCCGGTCAACTGGAGTTCGAGGGGAAATGTCACGAACCGTTCGATTTCTTCCGGAGAGAGTCCGGGTGTTTTCGTCACGACCTGAACCAGGACCGTCGTGACATCAGGAAAAGCGTCGATGGGAATGGTTTGAAACGAGTAGATGCCTCCGATAGCCAGGGCCAGGGCCAGGACGACCACGAGGACACGTTGGCGGAGGGACATCTGCAGCAGCGACGATAACATGCAATCAGATCTGCGAACCGAACAGCTCGGATTTGAGCACGTAGGAGCCTTTCACGACGACGGCCTCCTGTTCCTGGACGCCGCCGAACACTTTGACCTGCTGTCCGTTGGACTCCCCCAATTGAACGTCGCGGACTTCGAAGACCCCCGGTTCACGTTGCACGAAGACGAATTGGCGATCACGGTCGCGCTGCACGGCCGTTTCGGGTAGCAGGAGTGTCTCTGGTTGCGGTTCGGAATAGACGCGGACCGTGGCATACATCGAGGGTTTGAGCTTGCGTTCGGGGTTGGACAATTCGAGTCGAAGCCGCATCGTGCGGGTAGCCGGATCGAGGACGTCTCCGACGTAGGTGATCCGCCCGTGAAAAATCTGTCCCGGATAGGCGGCCACGTGCACTTCCACCGCCTGTCCATCTCCTTCCAGATCAGACTGGATGTATGGAATATCCTTTTCGGGAATTTTCGCGGTCACCCAGACCTCCGAAAGATCGGCGACGACAAACAATTTTTCCGTGGTTTCCACCACCTCGCCCTTGGTCAGATTTCTGGCGATGATCCGGCCGTCAAAGGGGGCGACCACCGGGACGTGCGAACGAATGGTGTGGTTGCGATCGAGATTGCGCAAATCCTCGTCGGTGAGTCCCAGGATCAATAGGCGGTCACGAGCTTCTCGCAGTTCGGCCCGAAGGCTGAGCATCTCTCCTTCACGTCGTTGCAATTCGGCTACGCCGATGACTTTTTCCTTCAACAACAATTCAGCCCGCCGAAAGGCTCGATCCGCTACGTTCAGTTTGGCCGTCGCTTTGAGATAGGCCGATTGCGCCATTCCCAGCTCACTGCTGTAGAGGAGCGCCAGGAGTGTGCCGCCTTTCACTTCCCGGCCGAGGTCGGCGTAGACATCGATGACCCGGCCGCGGACGAGCGTCGTGATGTCGGCCAGCGCGTGCTCGTTCGGCTCTACGGTTCCTGGAAAATCCCGAAAGGTGCGGAACTCCCCGCGCTGGAGCGGTTGTACGGTGATTCCAGCCGCTTTCATCTTTTCCGCCGTCAATCGAACCACGCCGGTGTCCGGAGAGGCGGCAGGCGGATTCGCCCCGGTGGCATTGGGCGGAGGGCCATCGCATCCGGCGAGCCCTGACAGGCTGCTGAGGAGGCCGAACAACAATAGAAAGATTGGCCGGCGTATGGCGGATCGCAACACGGCGGCCGCGGTGTGGACCGAGGTCATTGACGGTATCACAGGGGGCCCCCCACCGCGCGTTCCAGGAGCGTGAGTGACGTGGAGAGATCGAATTGTGCCTGCGCATAGTCTAGCAGAATCTGGCGCTGCACCCGCTGTGCATCCAGGACTTCGATCAAGCTGGACGCGCCCTGCTGGAAGCTGAACTTAGCGATGCGGAGGGCTTCCTCCGCCTGTCTGAGCAATCCTTTCTCGTAGACTTCGATCAAATCCGCTGTTGTTTTTGCATCCTGAAAATGTTGGCTGATGTTGCGGATGAGTTCATTGCGTGCACGGAGGAATTCCGCTTCGCCTTTTCGTTTGCTGCCCAAGGCCGTGATGATTTCGCCCTGTCGACGATCCCACACCGGAGTGGGAAAAGAGACGCCGCCGGTGAAGGCTTCCCGGCCGATTTCCCGCCAGTAGCTGCCGCCGACCGTGATGTTGGGCACCCGGGCTTGCCGCTCGTACTCCAGGCTGTGATCGGCTTGCTCGACTGATTTGCTCAAGCGCTGGATCGTGGGATGTTCAGCCAGAGCACGTTCGGTCAGAATCTCGATGCCGAAGCTTGGCCCCACACGGTGGAGTTGTCCGTCGATGGCATAGTTGGGACCGAGCGAGCCGGCCGTGAGCGTATCGAGCATCACTCGGCCGACCCGCGTTCGATTGGCCGCGCGCGTGAGGGCTTGTTTGGCTTTCAGGACTTCCACTTCACTGCGGATCGCCTCGAACTGAGGGCTTTCTCCAAGACGCACTCTGGTGGTGACGGCCCGATGCACGTCCTCGATGGTCGCGAGATTCTGTTGGGCGAGCGCGAGGTCGCGTTGGGCCAACAGTAAATCGTAAAACGCCAGTTTGACGTCGGCGACAAGATTCAGGCGGGTTTCCGCCAAGCCGGCCGACGCGCTGGCCACACCGGCTTCGGTCGCGCGTTGGCGGGCAGCACGTTTCGAGGGCCACTCGATCGGTTGTCCCACGGTCAGATTGAATTCCGTGAGGGACTCTCGCACGGCCGGATCGAAGAGACCCAGGTCCCTCATCTTGCCGCGGCCGCTGTTGGCGTTCACCGAAGGATTGAGATAGGTGTAGGCGGCCACCTGTTGCCCGCGGTTTTGATCGATCGTGCTTTCGGCGCTGGCAACGGTGGGATTGCGCGCGAGGGCCAGATCCAGCACGCGTTGGAGCGAGTAGACCGGGTCAGTGCCGGCCTGATCGGTCAGGCTTGTCGACGGGGATGCGCACAGGCCAGCGTTCGGAAGCAGCCATGCCAAGAAGAGTAGCGCGAACAGGGTTCGGGCGATGAATCGTACTGTGCATGCGCCTGTCAGCAGGAGTGTGGTTCCTCCAGCCGGCCGTTCAGTCGCAAGTGGCCGTTGTGTTGGTGTCATGGTTTTCGGTGCGGTTCCGGCCGTGATGCGGTGATGCAGGCTGGGTGCCGGTCCGCCTCTGCTGATGAGTGTCATGGTCGGTCGTCCTTCCTCCGTACGATCGCCAGTCACCACGTGACGGCGGGATTTCGCAACGGTGTGCGTCGTGTCCCGATACACACACCGTATCACCCTCGCCGGGTGAAGTCGATCAGGCACGGGGAATCGTGGCTTGACCCTGCGGTGGACGCCAGGTCAGTGGTTCCAGCGAACAAACAGTCTGTGTGGTGCAGGAGGGGACTCCCGGTGACTCTCCATTGGAGGAGTCCAGCACTGTGTAAGCGAGGAAGCTGACCTGGCGAATGCCTCAGCAGGGTTGTCCACGTTGGCGGCAGTTGCAGTCTGACGCGCAGGAAGTTGGCTAGCGGGCGAAGGCCCCAGACATCGTGTGTGACCGGTCGGCGGCGTGGCGGCTTCGGCGACTGAGCGATCGATCGGACCCACATCGCCACAACGTTTGCTGGTTGGGCCTGGTTGGCCGCACGTGAGAGTCGTACCCCGTTGGTGTTGGAGCGTGCATCAGGAATCGTATGGATGCACTTGCGTGAGGCGGCAGTACAGTTGCGTACATTGCGGACAATAGCCATCGGTAAAGCTGAGGTCATGTGTCGCGAGATTATGTTTTTGAATAAATGTCGGCAAATCGGACCAGCCGCCTGCCTCCCCACCTCCCGTCCCCTGATCGTGAATGCGCCAACAAAACTGGCATTGCGTGGCTGTGGGTTCCATCTGCAGGAACTCCTTCCTTGGAGTCGGGACGCAGTAGATAGGCCGCGTATGGCGCCATCAGCACCCTACAGAACGTGGCACCGCCCTGCAACTAGGTGATGTCCTAGGTTGAGCGCAAAAGAGTGCGGGGGGCAGGGCTGAACCGAGGCACTGCCCTGGTGACACAGAAGCGAGAGAAGGCCGGGGCTAGGCGGAGGTGAGCCCGTGTGCGAGCGCATATTTGGTCAGCTCGGCGGTCGTGCGCAGATTGAGATGGAAAATGATTTGGGCCTTGTGGAACTCCACGGTTTTGGGGGAGATGTTCAAGAGTGCCGCGATTTCTTTGATGGTCCGCCCTTCGGCAATGAGCTGCAGCACCTCGCGCTGCCGTGGCGTGAGGTCTTGCCGCTGCGAAAACATGCCGCCCTCCTCGGACGACAGGCCGGTGACAATCTCTCGCGTCAGCAACGACGTGACGAAGTATTGTCCCTTCAAGACTGCCTCAATGGCTTGATCCAATTCCCTGGCCGCCGAGCGTTTGAGCAGGTATGCCGAGGCGCCGGCCTTAAAGGCCTCGCTCACGTAGGCGGGGTCGGCGTGCATGGTGACGAAGATCAATTTTACGTCGGGCAGCAGTTTCTTGATCTGGCGCCCCGCGTCGACGCCGTTCAAGAGGGGCATGGAGATGTCGAGCAGAATGAGGTCGGGGCGCAATCGCACTGCGGCTTCCAGCAGGGCGCGGCCGTCCTCCACTGCGCCCACGACTTCGCAACGCTGTTCGACGATGCGGCGGAAGCCTTCCAGAACCAGGGTGTGATCATCTGCCAGCAACACTCGAGGGGGCGTCGTCGTGCTCATACGGAAACCTCCGCGTGGGGAACGTGAATGGACAGGCGCGTGCCTTTCCGAGGGATGGAGTCGATGGTGACGGTGCCGTGGACCAGGCGCACACGCTCGGCCATGCTGACCAAGCCGAGTCCGCGCGGGTTGTCCACCGCGTTCTGTGTATCGAAGCCGATGCCGTCATCCTGCACGGTCAGGGTGATGCCGTCCGCTGTCGAGGCCAGGGATACGGTCGCACGCGAGGCGTGCGCATGCTTCATCACATTGGCGAGGCATTCCTGCGCGATGCGATACAAACAAGTCGACACGGCCTGAGGGATCATGTGCGGGGTGACGTCGACTTCCAGTGAAATTTCCAGCGTCGAGCGTATTGCGCAATCATCGACCAGTCGTTGCAGCGCAACGGGAAGCCCCAAATCGTCGAGGATCGACGGATGGAACTGATAGGCGAGGTGGCGGACGTCATCGGACAGTTCCGTCAGACGGTCCTGGATCGAGCGCAACTCTTTGCGGCATGTGTCGGCTGACGGCGGGAGGGTGGCTTCCAGCGATTCGGCCTGGACCACCAGCATGGCGAGCCGTTGGTTGATGTCGTCGTGAAGATCTCTGGAAATGCGTCGACGTTCTTCTTCCTGTACCGTGAGGAGGCGAGCGGTTAGATCACGCAGTTCCTGTCGACTGGTGGCGAGTGCCTGCTCGCTGGCGCGAAGAAATCCTTCCGTTTCGACATGACCGGAAATTTCCTGCAGCAGCGTCTGATTCACATCGGCCAGTTCCTTCGTGCGAGCGTCCACGCGGGCCTCCAACTCGTCCTTGGCATGGCGCAATTGCATTTCGGCCTGTTGCCGCTGCTGAAGGAGGATGGCCGCAGCCCAGAGCACGATCAGGCTGAAGATTCGGTTGGGGATGCCGACCCACAGGGGAACGGCACTGCTCTGCGGACCAAGTGCTGCCCCCAGGACGATGAGCGGGGTGGACGCGGTGGCGGTTATGAAGGGCAGGCGAGCATTCGAAGAACCGGCAGCCACCAGTACCACTCCCGCGTACAGCACGCCGATCGCGATTCCAAGGGGCATGAACAGATCGGCGACGAACAGGACGCTGCTCAGGGTGACGACGAGCGTCAATAGCGTGCGATTATGAGCCGCATGCGTCATGGGCCGTTCCATCTTCCGTATTATGCGTCTCTTGCCGGGTTGGTTCAACTCCTGCGCAGTGTGCGCAGCCGTTGCGTCACGATTCGTGCTCCAGCTGTTTCTTGAGTCGGCGATCCAATGCAAAACGGGTCAGCCCCAAATACTTGGCGGCCAGGGTCTTATTGTGGTCGGATAGGCGCACGACTTCCTCGATCAGCGCCGACTCAATGTCCCCTAACGTCTGTTGTCCCAGAACCATCTCGATCCGTAGCGAGGGGTGCTCCCCTTGCGCCATAGCCACCGTGATCTGTGCGGCCTGATCGCGGAGTTCTCGCGGGAGGCAGCCGGCGGTCAGGGTTTTGTCATGACACAGGATCATGGCGCGCTCGATGATGTTCTGCAGTTCGCGGATATTTCCAGGATAGCTGTATCGCTGGAGCAGTTCCTGCGCCTCCGGTTCAATGTCGAGGACTTCTTTGCCGAATTCCTTGCCGAACCGCAACATCGCCTGCATGCAGAGCGGGAGGATGTCCTCCGTTCGGACGCGCAACGACGGGAGTTCGAAGGTCACCACGTTCAGACGGAAGAAGAGATCTTCGCGAAAGGTCCCCCGCGCGGTGTCTTTTTTGAGATCGCGATTCGTGGCGGTCATTAACCGGAAATCAACCGAGAGGTCTTCGGTGCCGCCCAGCCGCCGGAACGTGCGCTCCTGGAGCACGCGGAGGAGTTTCGCTTGCATGGCCGGATCTAAATCGCCGATTTCATCCAGAAAGAGCGTGCCGCCCTCGGCCTTTTCGAGCAGGCCGCGTTTTCGTTGATGGGCGCCGGTGAAGGCTCCCCGCTCATAGCCGAACAACTCGCTCTCGAATAGTTCCTTCGGGATGGCGGTGCAATTCACGGCGACAAACGGCCCGGTGGCCCGAGGTCCGTTGGAGTGGATGACGCGTGCGAGAAATTCCTTGCCGCTCCCAGTCTCGCCTTGGAGTAACACTGTCGCTTTGGCATTCTGTGCGACGTCCCGAACCTGGCCGAGCAGAAGTTGCATGGCGGGGCTGCGCACCTCGATGTTGGAGAGGGCATAGGCACTGTTCTGATCTTCCATGGCGAATTCGACGCGATGGCGAAGGGCGAGAAATTCGAGCGCCCGATCGACGACAGGGTCGACACCGGACAAATCAACGGACTTGATCAGAAAGTCGTAGGCGCCTAGCCGCATCGCCTCCACGGCGTTCTCCACCGTTCCGTATGCCGTGAGCATGATGACCAGCGTTTGCGGCGCGAGGGGACGAATCTGTCGAAGCGCTTCGATGCCGCCCATCCCGGGCATTTTCAAATCCAACAGGATCAAGTCGGGGGGATGTTGTGTGACAGCCCGGACCAATTCCTCACCGGATTCGAGTCCTGTGACGGTGTGATGGCGCCGTGAGAGCCGTTTGACGATGGCGGAGCGAATCGCCGGCTCGTCATCCGTAACGTAGATCGTGGCCTGCATGGGTTCCTTCTTCTTGCATTCGTTGCGGCTGTTGGCGTAACGGCGCCCAGACGCGAACCGTGGTGCCGCGCCCCGGCTCACTGTCCAGTGCGATGTCCCCGCCGTGGGCGTCGAGAATATTGCGGCAAATCGCCAACCCCAATCCAGTTCCCCGTGGTTTGCCGCTGGTGAAAAACGGTTCGAACACGTGCTGCAAGTGGGCGGGGCTGATCCCCTGTCCATGGTCTGTGACGGCCACTTCGAGTCCCGGTTCGACGCCGCGCGCGAGTTGGGTGAGGGTGACGGTAATAGCGCCTCCGGTCGGCGTGGCCTCGATCGCATTTTGCATCACGTTGAGCAGCACCTGTTTGAATTGATCACGGTCGGCCTGGATCATAGACGGAGGGGCCGGGGCCGACAGGGTGATCACGGCCTGTTTGTGTGCCAGGGGTTCATCTAACACCTTTGTCACTTCATGCACCAGCTGTGCCATGTCGAAGGCGAACGCCACGATCTCCCGGGGCCGCGCATAGTCGATGATCTGGTTGACGATGCGATCGAGGCGCTTGGTCTCTTGCAGAATGACCTCAAGGTCGGGACGACGGGCGTCGTCGGGAGCGGTGTCGTCGAGCAAGAGGGAGGTGGTCGAGCCAATTCCCACGAGAGGATTTCTGATCTCATGTGCGATGCCGGCGGCAACCTGCCCCAAGGTGGCCAGCCGTTCCGCCCGACGTAGGCGTGTTTGCATAAAATCGAGGGCGGTGATGTCCACATTGAATCCCTGATACATGACGACCTGCCCGGAGTGGTCCCGAATCGGGATGCGCCGGCTCAAGACTTTGCGAACCGTGCCGTCGGCATGCAGAAAGCGGAAGACCATTTCGCTGGGTTGTCCTTCTGCTACCGCCCGCGAGAATTCCTCGATTACTCGATCCCGATCCTCCGGGTGGATGGCGCGTCGCACGGCGTCGGGATCTTTTTCTTCGCTTGGATCGAGGCCCGCAAGCACACTGTTGTAGCGGTTGCTGAAGACCAAGGTCATCCCGCGCGTGGTGAAAATGCCGAACGGTGCGTGGTCGACGATGCTCCGGTATTTGGCTTCCGATCCGGCCAGGTCTTGGTTGAGCTGACGGAGGTTCGTTTCCGATTGTTGCACCATGGCGATGTGAGATTGGATGGCTGCGCTCATGGCGCGCATCACACGCGACAAATGTCCGATTTCATCCGTTCTCGTCATCACAGGAACTTGCGGGATCGGGTTGCTGTCGGACGTGACAACGGCGGAGGCCAGGCGCGCAAGCGGGGTCGTGATCGAGTGGGCGATGAGGTGGAGGGCGGCCACCATGCAGATCAGCGCAAAGAGTCCGCCACCCAGGATGGTCATCAGCATGGTGTCGCGATCCTGGGAGATCTTTGCCAGCTTAGTATTCAGGGCCGTTTGCGTGAGGTGTTCGAATCGGCCCATGTCCTGCCGGATTTTCAGCATTAACGTGCGGCCCTTGCCTTCCTCGATATACTGCCGCGCCTCGTCGGTGTGTTCGGCCTTCACGGCGTCGATCAGCAGCTCCTTCTCACTGATGAACTGTTTGACGAGTTGTTGGACCGACGTAATGAGCACACGTTGATCGTCTTGTTGAGATACTTGCGCTTCGAGCGTGCGGCCGATGTTGAGCACGTGGTCCTGGGCCGTGCGGTAGGGGAACAGGTAATGTTCCTGGCTGGTCAGCACGAAACCACGGAACCCCGTTTCGAGGTCGACGACCAGCCGAAGATACTCGGACGCCAAGCGTTGCGAGTAGTAGATATCGTTGAGCTGTCCTTCGTCGTCGGAAAAGGTCGTGACGCTGCGATAGGTCAAGATACTGAGCAGCAGGACCGTCAGCGCAGGGATCACCGACGCAAGGAACAGCTTGCGGGCAATGGGCAGGTTGCTTAGCAGGTCGCTCAAGGCAGATCTCGGTCTCCGGGGGTATGGTAGTCCGCTCTCCTATCTCTGTGCAATATCGCCGCCTCGTCAGGTCTTCAGGCTGTCCCCGACTCGCATCATTCTGATGGGCTTCTGAACGCTGTCCTCGCGGTTCGAGGCTCTCGCGCGTGGTGTGATACTGCGAACGAGCGATTTCGCACCGAGCGACCGTGCGATCTCGCCCGCATTCGTGTGGCTGTGAGTCTGGGGATCGTGTCTGTCCGTCAGTCCTGCCAGAGAGGCGTAGGGTCTTTCCTGTGCTGATTCAGCTGCGTCCTGCGTGGGGCAGCCCAACGAGGCACGCGCCTTGCTGAGCTACCGCTGGACAGGTCTCGGTGGCAGGGGCGATGGCGCGTACACGATTCGAGTGAGCAGCGACCCGAACAAGGAGGAGACAATGGATTATGTGAAGCCCTACGGCGTGGTGGACAGTATGTTGGCCGGCGGCGCCCTCAAGCTGAGCTTGCCGCCCCGCCAGTTGGTGTTGCGCGGGATGTTGGCCGGTGCGTACTTGGGAATCGGGACCAGCATGGCCGTGACGGTGGCCGTCGAAACGGGCTACTGGATCCTTGGAAGTTTGCTCTTTCCGTTCGGATTAGCATTGGCCATCTTGCTTGGCGCGGAGATCATCACGGGAAGTTTTGCGCTGCTCCCTGTCGCGGCGGTCGATGGTCAGAAAAATGCCGGATTATCTCACGTCTTCGCGAACTGGGGATGGGTGTTCCTCGGCAATCTCCTCGGGAGCGTGCTCTATGCGACGTTGTTCGCAATCGCGCTGACCACGGGAGGCGATGCGCCGATCAATGCCGTCGGCACAAAATTGATCGCCATTGCACAAGCCAAAACGACCTACTACGCCTCTCACGGTTCTGCGGGTCTGCTCGCGGCATTCACCAAGGGCATGTTGTGCAACTGGATGGTCAGCCTCGCCGTGGTTGCGGCTTATATGTCGACATCGCTGTCCGGCAAGTTCGTCGCGATCTGGGGTCCGACGCTGTTGTTTTTCTCTCAAGGTTTTGAACATGCCGTGGTCAACATGTTTCTGATGCCGGTCGGCATGATGCTCGGCGCAGACGTCAGCCTGTCCACGTGGTGGCTCTGGAATCAAATCCCTGTGACGCTGGGCAATCTGGTCGGCGGCATGCTGTTCACGGGGTTGGCGATCTATGCGGCCCATCGCACGACGGCGCCCGCTGCGAGTCCGGTTCCGGCTCAGCCCGTCAGTGCCAGGGGCGATCAGCCGGGATATTCACCATCGTATTAGCGGTGAGGAAGCGTAGTCATGGGTGCGGGGTATCTCGGCCGATTGCACGGATGGCGATTCGTCCTTTTCAATGCCGTGCTTGGCTTGTCGCACATCGTCGTGTTGTTCAACGCCGGATCGTACATCGCCTTGTTGCCTCATGTTTCAGGGGATCTGGGCGGGGTGTTGCCCAGTTTTCTCACCTGGGCGCAAACCGACTTCATGGTCGGACTGGCGTTGGGCTTTCCACTCGCGCGGTACCTGTCCGGACGGATTGGCGACTACCGTCTTCTGATCGGCGCGTTCATCGTCTACAGCATCGCGTCCTATTTGTGCGGCGACAGCCGAACCCTTGCGCAATTCGTTCCTGCGCGCATCGTACAAGGCATTGCCGGCGGCATCACGCTGCCGATCGCCCAATCCATGTTGCTCAACGAATATCCCAAACGGCTCAAGGCCGTCGCGTTGACCGTCTGGGGCCTGTTCAGTATCACCCCGTTCACCATCGGCATGCCGGTCGGAGGCTACATCGCCTACATGCTCGGGTGGCGCTTTCTCTTTTACTTGGATTTCGTGCTGACGTTGGTGATTGTCGGCACGTTGGCCGCCTTGTTATACGGCCGTGGATTTCATCGACGGTACGCTCGCTTCGACCTGGTCGGGTTTCTGCTGCTGGCCGTGCTGTTGTTGGGGCTGCAAACTTTGCTCAATATGGGCAACGATTTCGACTGGCTGGACTCGCCATTCCTCCAAGCCATCGCGGTGGTGTTGCTGATCGCATTTCCGTGTTTCATCATTTGGGAACTGGGGGAGCGGCATCCGACATTGGACCTCCGGCTGTTCCTGCATCGCAATTTTGTCATCGGGATCATCAGTCTGACACTCGGGTTTTTCTCGATCCAGGGATTGTTGTCTCTCCTGATTGTCCAGATCCAACTGATTTTGGGATATTCCTCGAAGTTAGCCGGTCTGGCGCTGCTTCCGTTAGTCGTGCTGAGTGCACCGATCATCGCCGTCATGCATTACCTCTGCAAGTATATCGATGCGCGCTGGCTGGTGTGTTTCAATTGTCTCGGTTTCGCCTGGACGTTTTATTGGATCGGCTTGTACGACGATCCTCATTCGTACGAAGAATTGTTCTGGCCCATGGTGATCGAGGGGATTTTTCTGGGGTCGTTCTTCACGCCGGTGACGGTGCTGACCCTGCATGGTTTGTCCGGCCCCCTGATGACGCGCGCGGCGGAGGTGGCCAATCTATTGCGTGTCGCCGCGGGCGCATTCGGTATCACGTTCCAGGGCATCGTCCTGTTCCGACGGATTCATTTCCATCAACTGCATTTGGCCGATCATTTCGGGGGCCGGCAGTCGATTTCGTACGACCCGCTGGGTCAACTGGCAGCGAAATTCCAAGCGGCAGGATTGTCTTCTGGCGAAGCGCAGGCCAAGCTGGGCCTGGTGATCAGGCAGGAAGCGGCGATACTCGGCCTCAACGATGCGTTCCTCGTGGCGAGTTTCATCTTTATCGGGTTGGGCGTCCTTGTGTGGTTCGCGCATCCGACGCATGTGCCCATTGCGTCGAGCCCTCCAGAGGATCTGCGCATGAAACGTGCCGAGGAGTTGCTTGAGGAGGTGCCATGAGATCGGGTTCATCGACAGGGTATCGCGTGCGAATCAGCTTTGGGATCGGCTGTGCCTTGCTCTTTGCAAGCTGCGCCTGGATTCCCAAGGGCGATCCACCGGCCCAATATCTCGACCCGCCGGAAATGACCGAAACTCTCGCTGAAGTGACAAGCCGGCTGCAGAATTGGCCCCAGGATCGGTGGTGGGAACAGTTTGGCAATCCGGAGTTGAATGGGCTGATCGAAACCGCGCTCAAGGACAATCCCGGCCTGAAACATGCCGCGGCGCGGTTGCGGCAAGCCACGTCGCTGGTGAAGGTGGAAGGTGCGCGGTTGTTGCCGTTCCTGGAAGCGGATGCGTCGCTGACCTATGAGCGCATCTCCCAGCATGGCGTCTTCGCTGCCCTGAATCCCGAAGTGGCGGGCATCAAGATCATGTACGGCATCATCAACCCGCTCAGCTTCCGGTATGAATTCGATTTCTGGGGGAAAAACCGGGCCATGCTCGAGGCGGCTCTGGGCCATGCGGCTGCCGAAGAGGCCGAAACGGCCGAGGTGCGGCTTCGGTTGACCACTGGGATTGCCCGTGCCTATTTCCGGGGACAGTCCTTACAACAGCAACTCAGCATCGTGAAGACGATCGTCGGCATTCGCCGCGATCTCAAGACACTGGCGGAGACCCGGTTCCGTCTGGGACTCGACAATGATCAGCCGTTCAAAATCGCCGTGGCCGACTACGAGGCGGCGTTCAAACGGCAAGCCGCCATTCGTGATCAATTGGATGTCCAGCGGCATCTGCTGGCACGATTAGCCGGGAAGGGGCCGGATGAAGCGGCCCATTTGTTTGCCAAGCCCATAGCCAACATTCCCAAGCAAATTCCTGCGCCGGATCATCTGTCGATCGGCCTGCTGGTCCATCGTCCGGATCTGGCTGCAGCCTTGTATCGAGCGCATGCCGCATCTCGCCTGGTCAGGGTGGCGACTACGCAGTTCTATCCCACTATCGATCTCACGGGATTTGTGGGATTTAATGCCCTGACGCTTGCCAAGGGGACCGATAAGCTGGCGAATTTTCTCTTTAGCGGTCAGAGCTTCACCTATGGCCTGGCGCCGGGTTTGCGGATGCCCTGGTTTGAGGGCGGCCGGCTGCGGGGCGAATTGGGCGCGCAGCGTGCGGAATATGACGCGGCAGTAGAACTCTATAACGACACGCTTCTCGATGCGATGCGGGAAGTGGCGGACAGTCTCAGTGCCTGGCACACGACCAACGAGATCATGGCGTCACACAAGCGGTTGGTGGCCTCGCTGGGCGAAGACTGGAAATTGGCGAAAGTGCGGCTCGTCAACGGCCTGGACGATGATCGCGAAGTGCTGCGTCATCGGTATCCCGTCCTCGAACAAGAATATGCCCTGAGAGCCTTGGAGAGCGATCAGCTCGTGGCCGCCGTCGATCTGATCGAGTCCCTGGGGGGCGGTTATCACAATCCGGACATCGAAAAGCGACCGAAACACAACCCGAGCTAAATCTATGACCACCACAACTGCAGATATATCTCAATCTCCACAATCTCCCGGCGGACCGCCGCCGGCTGGCTCCTTCCGCATTCATCCAAAGGCCATTCGCGCGCGCCGAAACAGGCGTTTATTGGTCGTGGCGCTGCTGGTGCTGGTCGCGACCGTCGGGTATCTCATCTACTGGTACACGCACGATCGGTTTTGGGTCCGCACTGACAATGCGTATGTCACCGGCAATTTAGTACCGGTCGCGGCGCAGGCATCCGGGATCATCACGCAGGTCTTGGCCGAAGAAACGCAATTCGTCAATCGCGGCGACTTGCTTGTGCGGTTGGATGAGCATCAAGCCTATGCCGCGTTGGGACGGGCGCGCGGACGGTTGGGCGAGGAGGTCCGGCGGATTGCCGCGCTATTCATCAATCGCAAACAACTGGCGGAGAAGTTGCGGTCGCGCACCGCTCGCTTGGAGCTCGCCGAGCACGACATGGATCGGTATCAACGGGCCTCGCCAAGCGGGGCCATTTCCAAACAAATTTTGCAGAACACGGCAGATAAGATCGCCAGTCTGGAAGCGGAGGTACGGGAGACACAGGCGGAACTCGACTCGCTCGATGCGCAGATCGGCGGCACGACCGTGATGGCCCATCCGTCCGTCGACTTGGCGAAGCACCAATTGATCGAGGCGCATCTGGAATATGCGCGTCAGCAGATCCGCGCGCCCATCTCAGGCTACGTCGCCAAGCGAAAAGCGCAGGTCGGAGATCGTGTTCAGCCTGGCGCCTCGCTCATGACGATCGTTCCGCTGGATCATCTGTGGGTCGAAGCCAATCTGCGTGAAACGGAACTGCAGCATGTGCGGCCAGGGCAGCCGGCCTTGGTGAGCGTCAGTCTGTATGGCTCGAAACAAACGTTTCACGGCACCGTCGAAGGCCTCGTGCCGGGCAGCGGCAGCGCGTTTGCCTTACTGCCGCCGGATAACTCCACGGGAAACTTCATTCATATCGTTGAACGTGTCCCGGTGCGAATCGCGCTGCCGGCTGATGAGCTCCGAGAGCACCCGATCAGGCCTGGGCTGTCGACCATGACCAGTATCAACATCACCGAGTCCGGGCAATCTGTCTGGACGTCGCTTGCCACGCCCTCCACGGCGGAGTATGAAACCGATGTCTATGCGGACGAGCTCCCGACCGCGGAATCCATGGCGAAGGAAGTGATGGCCAGTAATCTGGTGGTGACTGATGCTGACGCAGCGGATGATGCGTCCCTTGAAGAATTGGAAATGAATCGGATAGTCCCGACTCAGGGTGATCGTCCGGTGTCGCCTCGCGAACGCAACTCGCTGGAGTCCGATCGCCTGCGCAGCCATCGGGAGAGCCAGCCGAGTTCCTTCGTTCCGCGAAGAAGCCCGGATATGGGAGCCGCCACGTTTCCCCTCACGCCTTCGATCGGCCCTGGCTCGGGATCCTTGGGCCCTGAAGCGGGACGTGGAGGATCGCGGACGAGACCGGGGATGGGAATGGAGGAAGGAAGGCGGGCGTTCGGAGGAGTTGGTCGCTAGTTCATGGAAGGCTGTATCGGCGGGGCGAGCCTGGCGTCTGTTCCAATCGAGACAGCTGCCGGACATTAAAGTTTGATGAAGATTTGGCGAACCGATGGGAAGACCATAGCATCCCAGTTTATAATGCCGTCGGCGCACAAGCCGCACCGGCAATCGAGGCCTCTCCTCCTGATCCGTCATGTGCTTCGCCTCTCCTGACGATGTGCCGCTCCAGAGCGCCCCATCGTTGCGCGTGTCGCGCAGCGGATGATCGGGATGAAGGACAGGTTGTGCAGAATCTTGCCATCAATTACCGCACTCTCTTATCTGTCACCAATGTGCTGAATTCTCAGCGCAATCGGAAGAATCTGTTTCGCGCCATTACGGAACAGCTGACGCAGGTGGTTCGCTGGGAGCGAGCGGGCATTACGGTCTATGATGTGCAATCCGATGCCTTTCGCTTCTATGCCGTGGAGACGAATTTGCCCAAAGTGGTGCTCAGCAGCGACGCGATGATTCCTCGTGCGCGCAGTGCGGTAGGATGGGTCTACGATCATCAGCGCGTGCACGTGCGGCCGCATCTTCGTGAGGAGCGGCTCTTCATTGAGGATGAAAGTTATCTGCAAGAAGGCCTGGGGCGCATGATCAACCTTCCTATGGTGGTGCAGGACGCCTGTCTTGGGACCTTGAACATCGGCAGCATTGAGGCGGGCCATCCTGATCCAGACGCTGTCGATTTTCTCCAGCAAGTGGCGACGCAGATCGGGTTTGCCATCGCGCACGTCAATGCCTATGAGGAGATCAACCGGTTGCGAGAGCAACTGGCCCGGGAAAACGTGTATCTGACCGAAGAGCTGAAGGCCAACCAGGACTTCGGTATGGTCGTGGGTCGGAGCCAGGCCTTTGAGCAGGTGCTGACACTCGCGCGGCAGGCGGCTCCCACGACGGCCACGGTGATGGTGACCGGAGAAACCGGGACGGGCAAGGAGGTTCTGGCTCGAGCCATACACGAGAGCAGTCTGCGGCGTGGCCGTGCGTTCGTGCGATTGAATTGCGCGGCGCTTCCCTCAGGATTGATCGAAAGTGAACTGTTCGGCCATGAGCGCGGTGCCTTTACGGGTGCCGAGCATCAGCGCATCGGTCGCTTCGAGTTGGCCGATGGCGGTACGTTGTTTTTGGACGAGATCGGGGAAATGCCGCTGGAGGCGCAGGCGAAGTTGTTGCGGGTTCTGCAGGACGGTCTCGTCGATCGGGTCGGCGGTGCGAAGGCTGTTCCGGTCGATGTCCGGGTGATTGCCGCGACGAACGCCGATTTGCCGATGGCCATTCAGCAGGGGCGGTTCCGGAGCGATTTGTATTATCGGTTGAACGTGTTCCCTATCCATATGCCCCCACTGCGGGAGCGTCCCGA
Source organism: Nitrospira sp. (assembly GCA_016788885.1). Lineage (NCBI taxonomy): Bacteria > Pseudomonadati > Nitrospirota > Nitrospiria > Nitrospirales > Nitrospiraceae > Nitrospira > Nitrospira sp. The sequence continues at coordinate 24,049 of JAEURX010000039.1, forward strand.
GGATATTCCGATCCTTGCCCGGCATTTCCTGCGGTTCCATGCGCAACGGTTGAAGCGTCCCTGCGAGGACTTTGATGAGCCCTCAATGGAGCGGCTCGTGCAGTATACCTGGCCAGGCAATGTCCGGGAGCTGGAGAACATTGTGGAGCGCGCGTTGATCCTGTGTCACGATCGGTGGTTATGTATTGATCCGGCCATGATCAATCTGCCCGCACCTCCGCAAGCGAGCACGCGTCGGACGTTGGTCGATGAAGAGCGTCGTCATATTCTTCAGGCCCTGACCTTGCTCGACTGGCGAATCGAAGGGCCAGGCGGTGCAGCTGAACAATTGGGGCTGGCACCGAGCACGCTTCGTAGCCGGATGTATCGGTTGGGGATTCGTCGTTCTCCTCTGGGTAAGTAACTCCTTCTCCTCCACGTCTCCGAAACATCGCACACATCTGTTGGGGCCACGATATGTCGTGGTGGAAGACGGTTCCTCCGCCGCGACATATCGTGGCCGATACGGTTTTAAGAAAAAGCGTCTCATCATTCATGCGATGAAGTTCAATAGTTTCAATGATATGGAATTGATTGGAGAAGGCGGATCCATGGCATAGCTGCTGCATAGTAAGGCTGCGTGATTTTTTATCTATCGTTCATTTCATCAATTCTAACTGAGAGATGTGGCGTCTGGGGTCGACCGATACGCGCCGTGGCGTAGCTGAAAGACCGGGGCACTATTGCCGCGGAGAGCCACATGTCTAGAAAGGGGTTGGGGTAGGTCATACGACGCCGGTCATCCGGAATTGTGTCCGGTGTTATGACGGCATGGCACCGGAGTCTGGTCTGTATTTTTACGAGGAGGGGATGTTCATGATGCAATTTTCCCGGAGACAGTTTCTCAAAGTTTCGGTGGGAACCGTCGCGGCCGTGGCCGTGGCGGACAAAGTCCTCGCGCTGACCGCGCTGCAGCCGGTCATCGAGGTGGGGAACCCGCTGGGTGAGTACCCGGATCGGTCCTGGGAGCGTGTGTATCACGACCAGTATCGATACGACTCATCCTTTACCTGGTGCTGCTCCCCGAACGACACGCACGGCTGTCGCGTCCGGGCCTTCGTCCGGAACGGCGTCGTGATGCGGGTGGAGCAGAACTACGACCACCAAACCTATGAAGACCTCTATGGCAACCGCGGGACGTTCGCCCATAACCCGCGCATGTGCTTGAAAGGCTTCACCTTCCACCGGCGCGTGTACGGACCCTATCGCTTGAAGGGGCCGTTGATGCGGAAGGGCTGGAAGCAGTGGATGGACGATGGCTCCCCCGAGCTGACGCCCGATGTGAAGCGCAAGTACAAGTTCGACAGCCGGTTCCTCGACGACCTCAACCGGGTGTC
>JAEURX010000040.1 GCA_016788885.1 Nitrospira sp.
AGTCGAAGGCGAAGCGCTCGCCACCTTGGTGGTCAACAAGCTCCGCGGCACCCTCAATGTGTCGGCGGTGAAGGCCCCGGGCTTCGGCGATCGCCGCAAGGCCATGCTGGAGGACATCGCGATCCTGACCGGCGGCCAGGTTATCTCTGAAGACCTCGGCCTGAAGCTCGAGAACGTCAAGTTGACGGATCTCGGCCGCGCCAAGCGCGTCACGATCGACAAGGACAACACCACGATCGTCGAAGGCCATGGCGACCCGAAGAAGATCGAAGGCCGCGTGAAGCAAATCAAGGCCCAGATCGAAGAGACCACGTCGGACTACGATCGCGAGAAGCTCCAGGAGCGGCTGGCAAAGATCGTCGGCGGTGTGGCCGTCATCAATGTCGGCGCCGCGACCGAGACCGAAATGAAGGAAAAGAAGGCGCGCGTGGAAGACGCGTTGCACGCCACCAAGGCGGCCGTTGAAGAAGGCATCGTTCCCGGCGGAGGCACGGCCTATCTGCGCTGTCTCAAGGGCTTGGATTCCCTCAAGGACCTGCCCTTGGAGCAGAAAGTCGGCGTGGACATCGTGCGCCGCTCGCTCGAAGAGCCGGTTCGTCAAATCGCCGCCAACGCGGGAGCCGAAGGTTCCGTGGTGGTCGGCCGCGTCCGTGAGGACAAGAATCCGAACGGCGGCTACAATGCCGCCGCCGACGAGTACGTGGATATGATCAAGGTGGGTATCATCGATCCGACCAAGGTGTCGCGTTGTGCCTTGCAGAACGCCGCCAGCGTCGCGGGCTTGATGCTGACGACCGAAGTCATGATCACGGAGTTGCCGGAAGAGAAGAAAGAGCCTGCCGGTGGCCATGCTGGTCACAACCACGGCATGGAAGGCATGTACTAAGGTTTCCGTTTCTTCTTCGCTGTCGAAGACCGGTCCGGCGGTGGCCCCGCCGGACCGGTCTCTTTTTCGAGCCGAGACGGGTGGCGGCGGGAGTGGCCTTCCGCCGCCACCAACACCGCTGACAAAAGATCAGACGTTTCCGGGTGGTAAAACAGCGACCGGAACGTATGATGCACTACCGCCGTATGCCGCTGCCGATCAGCCAGAAATTCCTCCAGCGCCGCTTCACGCGACTCCGCCTGATACCCCATTCGAATCGCACAACGCTGTAATTCTTCGTTGCTGTCGGGGAGCGCGTGCGTCTGCAAATCATGCATCATCTGCAATTTGTGTTCGACGTCCCGTAGGAACCAATAGGCTTCAGTCAGCCGTTGTTGATCCTCGTCGTTCACAAACTGCTGTCGGCAAAAACGGTGGAGCGCCCCCACGGTCTTGCGATCGAGGATTTCCGGAACGGACCGGCCGATCAATACCTGAATCGTCTGGACGAGGAACTCGATCTCCCGGATACCGCCGGTCCCCAGCTTTACATTTCGATGCTGATGGCCACGCATGGCGATTTTTTCATCGATCATTTCTTTGACGGAACGCACATCGCGAATCACCGCGAGCGCCCGCTCCCGCGTCAATGGATGGGGGTCCGGTTGAAAGACGAAGCCTTCCGCCATCTGCACAAACGCCTGCCCGACGGCAGGTGAACCGGCCACCGGCCAGGCTTTCAGCAGGGCCAACCGCTCCCACACCTGCCCGCGCTGTGCATAGTACTTCGCATACGCGTCCACCGACCGCGCCAGCTGTCCGACGGTTCCCTCGGCGCGGAGCCGAAGATCCACGCGAAACACCGCGCCTTCGCGAGTCTGTTCGGCCAGGGCTTTCGTCAACGACCGCGCGAGCATTTCAAAATATTCTTCATTGGACAGAGGCTCGATGCTGGCCTGGCGATGGCCTTTTCCCTTGCGCGTTTCGCCGTCTGCCGATGCATACACATAGATCAGATCGACGTCCGAGCTGTAATTCAACTCATGCGCGCCCAGCTTGCCCATGCCGATCACGACAAATTCCGTTTCCTCCCATGTGCCATCCGCGCGTTGATGCATCGGCGTCCCGTGCTGAGCCTTGAGATCCTTGTCAACAATCTCGTAAGCCGCATGGATCAGCACCGACGCGAGATCGGACAATGATCCGACGGTCTCCTCAACGGTGGCCAGACGGAGAAGATCGCGCACACCGATGCGCAACATTTCGCGCCGGCGCACGCGCCGCAAGACGTCCAGCTTCAATTCCACGGCTTTGAGCGAGCCAAGATTCTGGCGAAGCGCCGCAACCATGCCCGCCCTGGTCGGAGCCGTCGTTAAGACATCTTCTTCCGCCAGCCAATAGATCAACATCGGATCGCGAATGAGGGCAAAGGCAAGCGAATCGCTGTTCCCGAAGATCGTGCAGAGCAGGCCCAGCATCCTGGGCGAGGACTGGAGGTATTGGAGCAACGACGCGCGATTGACGCCCCCCGTGAACAACCGTTCCCAATGATTGAGGGCTTGGTCGGGATCGGCCGTTCGGGCAATTTCCGCCAATAGCATGGGCAGGATCGCGGCCAACAGTCGCCGGGTGTGCGGCTCCCCCGCCATGCTTTGAATATTGGCATCCGCCTCGGCCGGATGCGTGACACCGTAAGGGGTGAGAATATGCGCCACCTGCTCCGGTTCAAGACCGGACGCGACCAGGAGGGGTGTCGGATCCGGATACGCGCGAGGAGCAGAAGCCTCGGGACGCGGAACAGGCCGGTCCTGCTGTGGCGGACGTCGTGTCATGGCGCCGCATTATACTGACGCAATTCTTCCGGTACAACGAGCCCACCTTCAGGTATACTCCACGGGAATCATGCCGCACGCGAACGTCGATCGCGACCAACTCCTCGCCACCTTGGCTCCACTCTGCCCGGGCATCGAGGCCGACATCCTGCAAGACTTCACAACCAGGATGGATCAGGATTATTTCGCGGCATTTCCTCCCAAACTGCTCGCCAGCCATGTGGCACTGGCCGCACTCCTAACGCCCGATCATCCCTGCGAAATTCGATTCACGAAACTTGACCGTACACGGTGGACCATCACCATCGTCGCCTACGACTACTTCTCGGAATTCGCCACGATCTGCGGCCTCCTCTCAGCGTTCGGATTAAACATCGAAGAAGGCCGCATTTTTACCTCCGCGGAAAGCGAACCGGCACGGTCAGGTCGCTCGAGCACACCGTATGGCACACGTCCCAGGCCGCAGGGCCGCCCGGGACTCACGAGAAAAAAGATCGTGGACGTCTTCACCGTCACTCTCACAGAGGGAGATCCGTTCACCGCCGAAGACCAGAAGCGGCTGGCCGAACAACTCTCACGCATGATTGTGCTGCTGGACAGGAACGAATTCGACGAGGCGCGTCAGCAGGTCAATCGGCAGCTCATCGAACACCTGGGCAAGCAGCGCAGTTCCTTCAGCGGTCTGCTCCACACCGTCCACATCACCTTCGATAACAGCCAGTCGCCCGCCGATACCATCATGGACATCCGGTCGGACGACACGCCCGCTTTTCTCTACGCCTTCGCCAATGCACTGGCCATGCGCAACGTCTACATCAGCAAGGCCCAGTTCGCCATCGAAGAGGGGAAGCTGCACGATCGCTTCTACGTCAGGAACCGCTTCGGGCAGAAGCTGCTCGATCCGGCCGACCAGGAACAGCTGCGCCTGACTGCCGTGCTTATTAAACAATTTACGCACGCGCTGACCTGGGCGCCCGATCCGGCCAAAGCGCTGGAATCGTTTGATCAGTTTCTTGATCTTGTCTTGGAAGGCTCGCGGCAGGCCGGAAAAAAACAGGCGTGGGATTTCATCAACGACAAGAAGACGTTTCCACTATTAGCGCGACTGCTCGGCGCCAGCGACTTCTTATGGGAAGACTTCCTCCGGCGGCAGCACGTCAATCTGCTGCCGCTGCTCAAGGACTATCACGATGCGCCACTCATCAAACCACAAGCCCTCTTGCGCAAGGAGCTGAACCGCGTCATCGCCAAAGCCAAGACCGCTGAAGCCCGCAAGGAGGCGCTCAACCGCTTCAAGGATCAGGAACTCTTCCGCATCGACATGAAGCACATCGTCGAACCTGGGACGAACCTCCCAGACTTCTCCCTGGCGATTTCCGAACTGGCTGAAGTCATCGTCGAGCGCAGCCTGATCGACTGCCAAGCTAAGTTGACCAAACTTTACGGATCGCCTCGTCTCGCCAATAAAAAGCCCTGCCCCTTCGCCATTCTCGGCGCAGGAAAATTCGGCGGCCGGGAACTGGGGTATGCGTCCGACATCGAAGTGTTGTTTGTCTATGGCGGACCGGGGCGTACGAGCGGGAAAGAAGGCGTCGAGAACAGCGAATACTTCGAACGCCTCGCACAGGAATTTCTGCAATGGATCGAGGCCAAGCAGGAGGGCATCTTTCATATCGACGTGCGGCTCCGTCCCCACGGCGGCAAAGGCTCGCTCGCCAATGCCTTCGACGAAGTCTGCAAGTACTACAGCGCCGACGGCCTGGCGGCGCCCTTCGAGCGGCAGGCGCTCATCAAATTGCGCCATATCGCGGGAGACGCCGCCCTTGGCAAGAAGGTCGAGGCCCATCGCGACAGCTTTGTGTACAGCGGCGCTCCCTGGGATCTTGCGACCGCGATCGATCTGCGTCGACAACAGGTCAAGCAACTCGTCGAGCCAGGACAGATCAACCTCAAACACAGTCACGGCGGCATTGTCACATTGGAATATGCGATCCAATACCTCCAGGTCATGCATGGCCATCGCGTTCCAAGCCTACGCACGCCGAACACACTCCGCGCCCTTGCCGCCCTCATTGAGGCAAGCCTCATCCCCCGCGCGACCGGTGAAAATCTCCGCAAGTCCTACCTCTTCATCCGCATGCTCATCGACGGCCTCCGGATGGTGCGAGGTAACACGAAGGACCTCGTGCTCCCGCCACCGGAGTCTGACGAATTCATCTTCCTCGCCCGCCGGGTCGGCTATCAAACCGAAGATTGGCAAGCCGGGGCAAAACACCTGCTCTCGGACATCGAACAGCACATGACACAGAATCGAGACTTCTTCGAGAAAATGTTCGGGAAGGTGTGAGCCGGCCACGCCACCACTATTTTATTTCATAGACACTTACTCAGTCAGATCTGCAAAGAACCCATCCCGCTCCCCTCCCGTGTGAGTTATAGGAAGGCCTTCTATAACTCACAAAATTGGGTTACTATGAGCCATACGAAAGACCGGTATTGCTCATGACCTGGAATTGGCAGCAAAAGCAGTGGCCAGCTTTTACATACAAAATAGAGGCATTGGCTACGCATGAAACTCGCTTCCTGCACGAAGCAGGAATAGTGCATGGTGCCGTCAAGCATTTGACCGGAGAGAACAAAACCCGCTTGATAATTGAACTCATCAGCACTGAAGCGGTGACGACATCAGAAATCGAAGGGGCGATACTCAATCGGGATTCCGTGCAATCATCGCTTCTTCGGAACTTCGGACTCGAAACGGACAATCGCAAAATTCCCGCTGCCGAGAAAGGCATCGCGGCAATGATGACTGATCTGTACCGTCACTACCACACCCCCCTGTCCGAGACACAATTATTCACCTGGCATGAGATGCTGACACAAGGTCGAAGAGATCTGAACTGCATTGGGGGCTATAGAAGACATGCAGACCCCATGCAGGTCGTTTCAGGTCCCATCGGCAAACCAAAAGTTCATTTCGAAGCGCCGCCGGCGAGAACCATGACGGCGGAGATGAATCGGTTCCTTACCTGGTTTAACAACACCTCGCGCCAAGCACCACAGCCACTCCCAGCTTTGACACGCGCAGGAATTGCGCATCTCCACTTTGTGTCGGTACATCCATTCGAAGACGGCAACGGGCGGATTGGACGGGCACTGTCCGAAAAGGCACTCGCCCAATGTCTCGGCCAGCCGACATTGATTGCCCTCTCGCACACGATCTGCAAGCACCGCGCGGCATACTATGCGGCCCTCGAAGCCAACAACAAGCATCTGGAAATCACCGAGTGGCTGATCTATTTCGCCCGGACCGTATTAGATTCACAGCGCTACACTCAGCGGCTGATCGATTTTCTCATTGAGAAAACCAAGCTCTATGACCGCCTCCGAGGCCAACTCAATTCTCGGCAAGAAAAAGTGCTCGCACGAATTTTTCGGGAAGGGCTTGAAGGTTTTACAGGTGGACTCAGTGCGGAGAATTACCTGAAGATTACCAACACCTCCAGAGCCACCGCCACAAGAGACTTACAGGATCTTGTGGAGAAGGGAGTGCTCCGAAAAACCGGCGAACTAAAACACACCCGGTACTGGCTGAGTATGCTCGACGAATCGAGCGAGCCCTGATGGGGCAATGCATGGTGGGTGGTGATCCTAAGAATCTTGTGCTTCCGCCGTTCGATGCTGATGAGTTCATCTCCTCGCCCGCCGGGCCAGCTATATCACCAAGGGCTTTGAGGCAGACCGCTGCTGCCTCTCATTCATTTCTCATTCATTGGAACAGCAATTACATATTGAACCTGGAGGTAGTAATGGCCAAGAGTTCTTCTTATTAGCAGTAGGCAATTGTAGCAATAGGGACAAAGCAATATGCCTGTCAATTACGTTATTACACTTGTACACGGGACATTTGCTCAAAACGCTCGTTGGACACACCCTGAGTCTATCTTCTCAAAGAAGCTGCTCGAATGCTTAGATGGGGCATCAGTTGTACTGATTCAATTCAAGTGGTCGGGTTTGAATTCTTCAGTGGCTCGCAGGAAAGCTGCTGTTCGGCTTCGGAGACAACTTATAAGCAACGGACACACCTATCCGGAAGCTCGTCATTTAGTTATCGGTCACAGCCATGGAGGAACAATTGCTGTTAAGGCAGTTGGAGAGATGGAGTCGGTATCCAACATCGTGAATGGCATTGCGACACTGAGTACGCCATTCATTCACGCTCAGGAGCGATCTGCTGATTATTGGGATTATGCAAAGATTCTTCACTGGGCCTATGGTCTGGTTTTATCATTCTTCAGCAGTGTTGGCATGTTTGAACTTCTTGGAAAGATAGAGCCCACTATCGAAACATGGGGGTTGTCCTGGGAACTAGTGGTTGTCCTAGGGACTCTGTCTCTGGGGGGAATGGTCACCCTGCATCTTTCCAAGATTGCAGCTAAATGGACTCTTCGATGTAGTAAAATTGTCCGATCAGATCTCGATTGCGAACCGCCACAGGCCCTCAACCTCTTGATCATTCGTTTTTCTGGAGATGAGGCCTCTTCCCTGCTCGCCATCTCTCATTTCTTTTCGTGGATCGTGGGGCGACTCTGGCGCGTCATGGGAATCATATTTTCGCCTTATCGGAGGCTTTTACAGTTTGTGGATGCTAGTTGGAAACGCCAGTTGATTCTGGCCTCTTCGCTTGTCTTTACTTGGGATGCCTTCTACTGGTCTCCCTATCCCCTTTCCGATGGTCATTCGTATTCGAGCTTGTTTCTCCGTAATGTCGATAAGACGATTAATGATTTCTTTACACAGCTTTGGGAAGGTTTTTATCAATCTGCCGAATTTATCTTCGCTTTGGCGGAGCCAGGGGAATTTCACGTGGAGCACCTAGGAGGCATACTTTTTTTCAGTTTCGTTCTCCTAGGTGCTGTCGTCATGGCAACCGCGGTCTGTGTATGTTGTTTATTAGGGTTGCTTTTTGCCATCTTGCTGCCCTTCGGGCCGTCAACGGTTTTGGCAAACATATTGGCAGAGGTTTCAGTGGAACCTGTTCCTAGAGGAGTTTGGGCTGTTCATCAGTTTGCTTCAGCCGGTAGTATTCATGAATCGTTGACCGGACTTGCACACAGCGCCAGCTATCATGATCCGAGGGTCATATCACTTATAGCGCGTTGGATCAAAGGGGAGGACGGGAAAAAGTTGACCAGGGCAAGGCAGAATCTACCTGACTTGTAAATAAGGTGGTGGTATCCCTACCCGACCATCACCGAATAAAAGAGCGGCTTCTGAAGTCGTTGAGAGTTCTGGCCGTGCTCCTGACAAAAGCGTTGAATGGTCTAGGCCGCACAAATGCAAAAGATTCTTTATCCGGGATCAATCTTTAAAAACCACGGGAGCGAGCGGTAGGCCAACCTTCTTCAACTCTAACTTCCTGAGGAACGCCCGGCCACCCGACTTGAGCATCCGCCAGACTTGCGCAACAAACCGAATTCAGGATCACCAATACACTTGCACATTGATTCCAAGTGGACTGTGAGAGCATCGATGCATTGTCATCCTGGAAGGAACCAAAAAGATCGGAAGGCATTTCCTCCAACATCAATCTCGGTACCCCCCTCGCTACAGGTCCTGATAGCTTTGGACAGCAGCAAAGCATGCCGTTGCTACTTGCATCCACCACTCAACCATCGTCAGCCTAGCCTCTCTCGTTAGAACGCATTCCGCTTATAAGCGCAGGCAAGCACTTGTGATCAGCCATGACCTTGTAAGTTGATCTTCTCAACCGATCCTGAAACAGAAGGGACTCCCCATGCCGAAGAAAATCCTGGTGGTGCTGACGACGACGGAAAAATATCCGAACCTGAACAGAGCGACCGGCATTTGGCTCGGAGAGGCGGTGCACTTCGTCGAGCGGGTGGAACGAGTCGGTTTTGTCGTGGATTACGTGTCACCCACCGGAGGCTATACACCGATTGATCCCCACAGTCTGGCCATGGCGGAGCCCATCGATTGGGAGTGGTACCACAATCGCAAATTTATGGACCGTCTCGGCGCGACGCTCAAACCCGCTGACGTGAACCCCGACGACTACGCCGTCATCTATTTCGTAGGCGGGCATGGCGTGCTCTGGGATTTTCCTGACAATGCCGAGTTACAAGCCTTGAGCCGCAAGATTTACGAGAAGGGTGGGATCGTCTCCTCCGTCTGTCACGGTGCCGTCGGCCTGCTGAACATCACTTTGTCAAACGGAACATCGTTGATCAAGGGTAAGCAGGTTACGGGTTTCTCCGATGAGGAGGAGCGGTTGGTCCAACTCGATCAGTACGTGCCGTTCCTAACCGAGACAGAGCTGAAGAAACGCGGTGTGGTATACAAAAAAGCGGACAAACCATGGGAAGCTTTTGCCGTGGCCGACCATCGCGTGATCACGGGGCAGAACCCTGCTTCCGGTGGCGCCGTGGCTGACTTAGTTATTCAAGCCCTGACCAATCGATGACCGCTCGGCATGACCGGGATACACACTCATCGCCCTCATGGCTTGGTGGTCGGTGCCTGACTTGCTGATCACGCCGCCAATTGCTTCTGCCCAACAGCCACTACTCCACGCACCCGTGATAGGCTTTCGGGCAGGAGGCATCCAATCCCCCGGCTGGACTTCCCTGCAGCGGTAGCTGTCGCATCTGTTCCAGCACCTGCTGGAAGTGGCCCGGTGCGCGCGTCCAGAAGAGGTAGTTCGCCCGGAGCCGGTCACGGCCAAACGAGAGCAGTTCCGCAATGGTCGGTATCCGCCCCTTCCCGTCGTGCCTGGTGTTGTCGTAGTTCGCCTGCATCACCGAGGGCGTCAGCGGAATCACGCCGGACATTTGGGGGTAATAGAAGTAGATGCCCTTGGGTTTGTTCGGGTGATCGAAGTTCAATCCCGGATCGTCCAAAAAAATGTCCGGCCCGCCCAACCCGGTGCCGATCGTGCGCATGTGGTCGATGAAGCCAGGCAACATCTCACGCGGATAGTTCACAAACTGGTAGGTCAAGGTATTGGGAAAGGCGGCACGCATCTGCCGCTGCACGTCCAGCAGATTGTCGTAGAACTTTTCGGTGTCGTGACTGGACAGAAGTTCAATCGGCTGCCCCAAGGCGGTTTCCGGTAGCCCGATGCCTTCGAAGTTCGCGTGGCCGTTGAAGCGCTTCCCCAGCTCAGTCAGCAACGCCACCAGCCGGTCGTGTACACCTGAGTTCCAGAGTTTGAGATTGTATCCGCGCGGAGCACTCTGCCCATACGTGCTGAAGGGAAAGGCACCGCCTTCGTAGACTTCCGTTCGCATATAGGTCGGCACCGGCAGGATTTGCGGATTGAACGACTTCAGTTCCAGCAGAATGACCAAGTGTTTGTTTAAGGGAGCGAGTTCTGCGAGTATTTTTTCAACCCCTTTGAAATCGTAACGGCCTTCCTCCGGTTCCAGTTCGGGCCAGGGAAATCGCATTTGCAGACCACGTAGCGCGGGAGTCGCCTTCAACTCGGCATAAACCTGCGCCATGATGGTCGGATTCGACCGCATGAAGGTCATCGGCGCGTAATAGTGCCCCGGATGCCACTTCACCACACCCGGCTGCGTCGGCACATCAGCGGCGTTCCCTACGTCCCCCCCCATCCACGCCCCTGGCAGGCTCACAAACGTGAAAAGACTCAGGCTGAGAAGCAGCGGCAGCGTGTTTTTCCCGGAGAGGACAGACAAGCCTCCTTTACCTGGAGCCAATCCATTTTCTAGGTCGTGCATACGTCTCCTTTCCGAGCAGGTATACCGCGTGTGAGAGACCGCGATGGTTCTCACGAGAGGCGCCATACTAGCACGGGATTCCTTGTCGTACTGTCCTGCGTGGTTCCGTCTGGATGTAGTAGGAGGCACGAGGAAAATCGGCCCCCTCTCCTCGACTGCAGAGTGAAGCCGACCGAACGAGATGGATACCAAGTCAGCAGGACACGAGATGCGGGAGTATCAGGAAGGTGAGCTAAGCGGTCATAACGTCGGATACCTTTAAGGACCGCACAGACCGGCGGCGCTCTCACGCCGCCGGTTCGGTGCACAGAACATCGCGACTACAATTCCAGCATCTTCTGGTAGGCGCGCAGTAGATCTCCAACCGACAACACGCCGATAATGGTGCCGTCTTCCGTAACCGGTAGATGCCGGATGCCTTCTTTCTTCATCAGCCTGAGCGCTTCCATCAACGGCTCGCTATCCTCGATGGTGACGACGGACTTGCTCATGCACGACAGCACAACGGTCGTGTTCGGATCCAGCCCCTTCGCGACCGCTTTCCGGCTCAGATCCGTATCGGTGATGATGCCGATGTAGCGCGAGCCGTCATCGACCAGCAAGGAGCCGATCCGCCACTTCTGCAGCAATCGTCCCGCCTCTTTGATCGAGGCGCTCTTGTGCACACTGCGGACCTCTGCCGACATGAACTCGGCCACCGTATGCCCATCGATCCGCTCGCCCAGAGTCCTCCGCCAATCCCGGCCGGCCCTCGTCGCCTTTCTCAACTCAAGTTGAGCCAGACAACTTTCCAACACCTGCTTCCGTTGATGCAGGCTTTCTCGCTCCACATTGTGCGTCCCAGCCTCCTGAGCCTCCTCCGGAAGAATCGCCGCTTCACCAAGCTTGGCATAGTGATAGGCTTCGAGTTCCTCAGACGCTCCGCCGAAGGTTTCGCTGAGCACCTCTTCAGCCTGCTCGTCAAAACTGTCCAACGATGCCGCCGTCTTACGTCGCGATAAAAATGGCTGGAACGCGGCCAATGTCTCGCGGATTTCCTCTATATGCCGGCTGAGCAGATCAGCCGGATCCTGACTCGATTTCGCTCTCTTGGCCATGCTGCCTCCTTGTTGAGGCAGAGAATAACTCAACTCCAGCACCGGCTCAAGTCTCACGACCTATGCCGGAAACGGTTGCGGCGTCAGACCTGACACGGCACCGGACGCTTCATTGCCGGAAGCCGCCGGCTTGCCCGAACCTGCCGGTTTTGGCGCAGCTTTCCCCCGCACACGATGCATTTTCTCCCGTGTATGGTACGGCATGAGGTTCTCGAGGACCGCCGGCAGTTTGTCGCAAGGGACATCTTCCATGATCTTGGTCGCCAATTTGGGATCAGGCCCCGAACGACCGCCGACAAAAATATCGACCGCGTCGACGACCTTGCCTCCGACTCTGGCTTTCTTACCCAGAAGCCCGATATCTGCCACCAGGTGATTGCCGCACCCGGCCGGGCAGCCGGACCAGTGCAAGGTAATCGGCTTCAGCCCCTCGCCCAACTTACGCTCCAGCACCCGGGCCGTCTCCACGGCCCGGCTTTTTGTTTCAATGACGGCCAGATTGCAATAGTCGCTGCCCACGCAACTCACCAGGCCCTTGTAGAGCGGCGACGGATTGTACGCAAATTGCTTCACGAGCGGCTCCTCCGCCAATTCGCCCACCACACGGTCGCTGATGTGCGGGATCACGAAGGCCTGCCCGGGCGAAAGCCGCACCTCACCCGTCCCGTAGCGATCTGCCAGCGCGGCGATGTTGCGCACGTCGCCCGCTTTGATCCGCCCCACCAACACTTTCAAGCCGATATAGTTCAAGCCACGTTGTTTTTGGCGAAAAATGCCGATGTGATCGCGCTCGTCCGCCGCCCTGGCATCCACTCCAGCCGTCGGTAGGGCACGGCCCATACGCGCCTCCACCTCATGCCGGAGCCGGGCCTCGCCCCAGGCGTCGACCAGAAATGCGAGGCGTGCTTGGGTGCGATTCTCACGCGGGCCATGATCACGATAGATGTGCAGCAGCGTCCGGCATACGTCGAAGGCTTCCGCAGGATTCACGAACATATCCAGTGAACTCGCGATGCGATATCCGCCGGAACCCAACTTGCCCCCGACCAGCACGTTGTAACCGAAACATTTGTCGTGGCCTAAGTCATGATAAGCAGGCACCAGCGCGATATCTTGCGTCTCCGTATGCAGGCAATTGTCCGGGCAGCCCGTCACCGCGATGTTGCACTTCCGCGGCAAGTTCGTATAGGCCGGGTTGCCCAACACTTCCTGATTGATGGCGCGAACGATCTCCGTCCCATCCAGCAATTCATTCGGATTCAAGCCCGCCACCGGGCAGGTCATCACGTTGCGCACGCTGTCCATGCCGGTTTGCATCGACGTCAGGCCGGCCTCCTCGAGCTTGGCAAACACTGCCGGCACATGGGCAATCGTCAGATGGCGGAGTTGCACTTGTTGCCGCGTGGTCACATCGATGACACCATTGCCATAGGCGAGAGCGATGTCCGCCAGCGTTTGGAGTTGACTCGACGTGGTTTGGCCGCCCGGGATCCGCACCCGTAACATGAAGAAACCCGGCGTGGGATTCCGCAGGAACAGGCCGTACCACTTCAGCCGTTGAATATCGTCTTCGGGAATGGCTTCCCACCCTGCTTGCGCGTAGTGCGCAAGCAGGTCGCGCACCGTCAGTCCATCCCGTTCCGACTTGATTGCCTCAATCTTGTTCATATCGTGCTCCCCAATGCGACGGAATAGTCCAGACCTGATTTTCTCAACACCACTGCGCCCTCTCGACTCAAACGATCCACCACCAGCAACACCTGCGAGGCGCTCAGACCGGAGAGGGCCATCAATTCTTCGAATGATTGCGGCGCCTGCCGCCTGAGCAGCGTCAGCACTGCGGTTTCTTCATTCGTCTTCATGTGGTCCTCCTTCGTCTGAGTGCCGCTTCAGCGTCACATTGGTGGTCTACTTAGAATGTCTTGTACTCAAGCCACTTGCCGTTCAACGTGATCTTGCAGCGGGCTTCCCCCTGACTGCCGGTGACTTTTTCCATGTCCAGCGTAAAATCGATGGCGCTCATAATCCCGTCGCCGAACATTTCATTGGCCATCTCCCGCAGGGAGTCACCGTAGACACCGATGACTTCCATCAGGCGATATTTGAACGGATCCGTGAGATTCGGGAAATCCGCGCGGACCGGAAAGGCGCTCAGAGCCGCCACTTGATCCTTACTCAACCCCAGCAACGTGCCGACTTTCGCCGCCTCGGACGGGGCGAGGCGGTGATTGCCGTTCAACGCCGCCGCCACAAATGTCGGATTCTTCCCGACCGTTTTGGCCACCTCGGCAATCGTCACCTTCTTTTTCAACCGTTGCGCCTTGATCCCCTTCCGCATCGCGTCCTTCTCCATCATGTCCTCCTGTGATTGATCCGCCTGCACTGATACGCTCGCCACTCTGCCCTACGACCCGACCGCCGCCGATGTGGCCGGTCGAGCTACCGGCATCACCGGGGCTTCTGCCACACGATAGGGACTCACCATCCAGTACAACCCGCCGACAAACACTCCGCCGCCCACCAGATTCCCCAGCACGACAAACAGCTGGTTGTACCAAAAGGCCGTCCAGGTCACGGCTGCGTCATGCGGCAGAAACAGCGCCATACCCAGCAAGGATTGATTCGCAACGCTGTGCTCAAACCCCGTGCCGATGAAGGCAAACAGACACCAAAAAATCAGCAGGATTTTCGCAGTATCATTCGTCGTCCGCCCCGTCATCCATACGGCCAGGCAGATCAGCCAATTACAGAGAATGCCCCGCACGAACAGTTCCCAGGCAGGCAGCAACATTTTGACCGCCGCCACTTTCTCAATCAGTTCCGCAGATGGCCCCTTCGCAAACACCCCTGACTGGACGATCAACCAGGCCAAGCCCAACGATCCCGCCAGATTTCCGATCCAGGACCAGGCATTGAGTTGAATGACTTGTCCCCAGGACAGGCTTCGTGACAGGCCACCGATGACACCGATCAAGTTGTTGCCGGTGAACAGCTCGGAGCCCGCAAAAATGACCAGCGTCAACGCGATACCGAATGACACGCCCATGATCAGTTTCACCACCGGAGAGCCAGCCGCCGCCAACGGTCCTCCGAGACTGAAGATCAACGCGATGCCGAAGCCGAGGTAGATCCCGGCCAAGGCCGACAGGATGAAATACCCGCCCGGCGCTTGTTCCAGAAACGCCCACTTCTTTGCCGCCACCCCTGCGATCCGCTCATGATCCGCTGTGTGCATGAGACTCTCCTTTGGTGATCCGTCAGCAAAAAAAAGACGCCCTCTTCCCTGTGGAGGGAGGAGGACGTCTTTGTCCTGTTCAACGAGGGGGCGATCCTCGACTGCTATTTGTGCGCCGACTTCAACGTCGGCAGAAACAAAAACGGCGTCCGCCACTCTTGAAAGAATGACGGACGCCATTGTCCGTGTACCGTATGTAGTGCAGGTTCGATATCAGGCGTCGTTGCCTACTCTCACCCACTCCCTGCATGTATACCATCGCCTCCCGGATTCGTCAAGCGCCCTTGACGAAGAGGCCACAGGCTACACGTCGTAATACAGGAAAAACTCATACGGATGCGGCCGCAACCGCATGGTATCGACTTCCTTGGTCCGCTTGTATCCGATCCACGCCTCGATGAGGTCCTCGCTGAACACCCCGCCTTTGAGGAGGAACTGATGGTCCTTCTCCAGATGATTGAGCGCCTCGTCAAGGCTGCCTGGCATGGTGCGGATCTTCGCGGCTTCTTTGGCTTCGAGATCGTACAGATCCTTCTCAGCCGGCTCTCCCGGATTGATCTTGTTCTCGATGCCGTCCAGACCCGCCATCAGCATGGCCGCAAAGGCCAGGTACGGATTGGCAGCCGGGTCCGGGAAACGCACTTCGATCCGCTTCGCCTTCGGGCTCGGGGAGTACATGGGAATACGAATACCAGCCGACCGGTTACGGCTCGAGTAGGCCAACAACACCGGCGCTTCAAATCCCGGCGTCAATCGTTTGTATGAGTTGGTCGACGGGTTGGTGAAAGCCGCCAGCGCGGGCGCGTGCTTCAGAATGCCACCGATGTAGTGCAGGCACATCTGCGAGACGCCGGCATATTCCTTCCCGGCAAACAGCGGCTTGCCGTCCTTCCAGATGCTCTGGTGGGTGTGCATGCCCGATCCGTTATCGCCAAAAATCGGCTTCGGCATGAAGGTCACCGTCTTCCCATGGCGACGCGCAACGTTCTTGACGATGTACTTGAACATCATCATTTTGTCGGCGGTCCTCAGAAGGCTATCGAAGCGAATATCGATTTCCGCCTGCCCCGCCGTCGCCACTTCGTGGTGATGCTTTTCGGTGGCGATGCCCGCTTTTTCCATTTCCAAAATCATTTCCGTGCGGATGTCCTGTTGCGTATCCGTCGGCGCAACCGGGAAATAGCCTTCCTTGTGCCGGATCTTGCCGCCCAGGTTGACGCCCTCCTGCCCCATGTTCCACACGCCTTCATCCGAATCGATGTGGTAGTAGGCACTGTGGTTCGTCTGGTCGTAGCGGGCATGGTCGAAAATGAAGAACTCGGCTTCAGGCCCCCAGTAGGAGGTGTCGCCGATCTTAGTACTCTGGAGATACTTTTCCGCCTTCTGGGCGATAAATCGCGGATCGCGGTCGTACATTTCGCGCGTGATTGGATCGACCACATTTCCGATCAGGCTCAGGGTGGGCACGGAGCAAAAGGGATCCATGCAGGCGGTTGCCGGGTCCGGCACGAGCAGCATGTCGCTGTTGTTGATCGCCCTCCAGCCGCGAATCGACGACCCGTCGAGTCCGGATCCGTCCTTGAACAGGCCCTCGGTCAGCTCACTGACAGGAATTGTAAAATGCTGCCAGGTGCCGATCAGGTCGACGAACTTCATGTCCACGACCTGGACCTTATTCTTCTTTGCAAAATCTAACACCTCACGAACGTTCATCCCCCTCCTCCTTTCAACCGCCGATAAAAGAACTAGTCCACACCCTGTCGCTTACGCCGCATGAGCCCCAAGAAACACTTCAATCTCATTGAGAATCGACGCCCGGATCGTTTCCAGGCGACCGGCCTCTTCCACCTTCTTCCCGTCCACACCGGTCACATAAAACACGTCGGCCACCTGATCGAGCCGGGTGGAAATCCGGGACGCATGCACCGACAAGCCCAATTGAAAAATGGCATTCGTGATAATGTACAGCAATCCCTGCCGATCATCCGCAAAAACATCAAGAATCGTAAACCGGTCGGATGTCTCGTTGTCGATGCGGACTTCCGCCGGTTGCCGATGGGCGGGCAATGATCGACCCAAGTGCAAGCGGGCACCGCGCCGCATCACGGCGTCGATCGATTGGCGGCCGGTCAACACCTCGACGATCGTCGCGCCGATGGATTCGCATCGCTCCGCCGGCGGAGCGCCCTGATAGTCGGGGTCGGCAACTTGGAAGGTATCGACGACAACGCCGTCTTTCCTGGTCACAATCTGCGCGTCCAGAATCTGCAACCCGCCTGCCGCCATCACCCCGGCAATTTTTGAAAACAATCCCGGGATGAGATCATTATGCGCAATCACGGCATATTCGCAGGTGCCTAACGGAGCATTGAATTCCGTTTCGACCACCACCCCGCCATCCTGCAGACGGCGGACGGCGCCAAGGTGAGCGGCAATGCGCCGGGGGCTCGTACCGTAGGCATACCGTAACGGAAACTGTTCGAGTTCCGAGCGGATCCAGGTTTTGTCGGACGGGGAATTGTGATCTCCCTGCGACTGGGCCGCCACTTCATCCGCAATGCGCGCCAGCCGCTGCGGCTCATCGGCTGTCTCGCGCTCGCCGGACACTTCCTGCATCGCCCGCAGATACAGTTCAACCAGGAGGGACTCTTTCCATTTCGTGAGCACATCAGGACCGACGGCGGCGATGTCCGCGGCGGTCAAGGCCAGCAATTTGCGCAACACTTCCGGCGTGCCGACTTCGCGCGCGAACGGCAACAGCACCTTTTCATCGTAGGGATCGCGGCGGAAAGCGGTATGGGCCATCAACAAATGCCGATGGACCAGCATGATCAGCGTTCGCGATTCCCGCTCATCGAACCCCAGGCGCGCCGCCGTTTCCTCCGCCAACCGCTTGCCGACTTCACTATGGTCTTCTTCATGGCCCTTCCCCAGATCGTGAAGAAGCAGGGCCAGATGGAGCAGATCTTTCCGCTTGATCTCCCGATACACCTCTCCGAGTACGCCCGCATGATCGGTGAGCGCTTCCGCTTTCGCCACGGCCAGGAGACTATGCTCGTCAACCGTGTACTTGTGATACTGATTGAATTGCATCAGCCCACGGACACGCGAGAACGCCGGCACCAACTTCTCCAGCAGATGCGCACGATGCATCGCCTCAAGGGTTTTGGCCGTACCAGGTCCAGCTAGGATCGACAGGAACGTGCGTCCGGTCTCCGGCGTATGAAACTGCTCGACGGTGAGGGTTTCGGCATGCCGGTGAATGTCTTCCAGAAGAGAGGGATCAATACTGAGCTTGCGCGACCTGGCGAGATTGAACAGGGTCAGCAACAACGACGGCTGCCCCAGCACCTGGGAACGCAGTTCAACCGGGACGGTCAACGCCTCGCCATCGACGGCGAAATACTGGTCGATGCGGGGAGACGGCAGCCATCGCACGATTCGCTGCCAGAGCGAGCGGCGGCGGCAGCGTTCGACAAATCGCATCAAGGCCACATGCAGCCCCATCGTATGCCGATAGTATTGCTGCATGAACTGCTCAACCGCGAGCAAATGCGGCTGGTCGGCAAAGCCCCAGTGTTTGGCCAGCCAGACCTGTTCATCAAACGTCAGAATTTCCTGCGCCATGCCGGCTCGAATATGCAGAAATGAACGGACCCGCAGCAGGAACTCACGCGCATCCTTGATCGCGCGATAGTCCGCTTGGGACAGAATGCCGCGGTCGGACAATTCTCGGATGGTGGGCGCCTGAAATCGCGCTGAGCCGATCCATTGCAGCAAATGCAGGTCCCGCAACCCGCCTTGGCTCTTCTTGACGTTCGGCTCGAGCAGATAGACCGTCTCGCCGAACTTCTGGTACTCACGCTGCCGTTCAGCCACCTTCTGGTCGAGATACCCGTCAAATCCGCTCGACACGACCTTGCGCACATACCGCGCATGAAATTGCTGAAAGAGCTCGGGGCTTCCCGCCAGAAACCGGGCCTCCATCATGGAGGTACGAACCGTCAGATCAGCCAAGCCCAAATCGATACAATCCTGAATAGTTCGCACGCTATGACCGACCTGAAATCCGATGTCCCACAGCGGATGCAGCACCTGCTTCACCAACTCGGGGATCACCTTGGCCGCATCCTGGTGAAAGAGGAACATCAGGTCGATATCGGAGTGCGGCGCCAATTCCCGCCGACCATAGCCTCCGATTGCCACGAGACAGCAATGCTGAAATCCGGCCGTGGTCAGCGCCTCGCCGCCGGTTCGCGCCGCAGTTCGGTATCGGCCGACGATCAATCCATCGACCAGATCCGTGGTGGCTGCGACCACCTCGTCACCGGACGCCCCGGCCAACAACCGCTGCTGAATGGCCTGGCGCTGTTCAGCCAGTAGTTGGGACACCACAATGGGAGCCGCGTCGCGCACCAACTGCGAATTTGCGTCCAACGCCTGCGACATACCTAGAGCGCGCTTTCTCCCGTTTCGCCCGTCCGAATTCTGACGGCGGAGGTGAGTTCCCGCACGAAGATCTTTCCATCGCCAATGCTGCCCGTTTTCGCCGCGCGCGTAATGGTTTCGAGCACGCGCTGAACCTGCCCGTCATTCACCGCCACTTCAATTTTGACCTTGGGCACGAATTCAATGGTGTACTCCTGGCCGCGGTAGGTTTCCTTGTGCCCCTTCTGGCGGCCAAAGCCCTTCACCTCCGTGACCGTCATGCCCTGGATCCCGATTTCAAGGAGGGCGTCTTTCACTTCGTCGAGCTTGAACGGTTTGACGATGGCTTCGATTAATTTCATCCTTGCCTCCTGAGACCGCCGACCGCCCTCAGTCGATGGCGTCGTTCACGAATAGGCGCGTTCATTATGTTGACTCAAATCCAGACCGGTCGCTTCCTCTTCGGGTGAAACCCGCAGTCCCGTCATCGCATCGACCAATTTGAGGATGGCAAAGGTGCCGACCAGTGAGAAGACCGTCGTGACGACCACGACCAGGAGTTGGATGCCGAACAAACCGGGATTGCCGAAGAACAGTCCATCGGCGCCTCCGGCATTGACGACTTTGCTGGCGAAGAGACCCGTCGCCAACACTCCGATCACCCCCCCGACTCCGTGGATGCCCACGACGTCAAGCGAGTCATCATAGCCGAATCGCCCCTTCCAGACAATCGCCGCGTAGCAGGACATGCCTGCCACCAACCCGATTGCGATCGCGGATAACGGGCCGATATACCCGGCTGCCGGCGTCACCGTCGCCAGACCGGCGACCGCGCCGCTGGCCAATCCCAATACCGTAGGTTTCCCGCGATGCATCCATTCCGCACCACACCAGGAGATGGCGCCCATACAGGCCGCCGCATGTGACGCAATAATGGCCGAGACCGCCACGCCGTTCGCCCCCAATGCGCTGCCTCCATTAAATCCAAACCAGCCGAACCACAGGAACCCGGTCCCGAGCAACGTCATCGGCAAATTGTGGGGCGCCATGTAATCCGTTCCATAGCCCCGCCGCTTCCCCAGCACAATTGCGCAGATCAGCGCCGACGCGCCGGAACTGATATGGATCACGGCCCCTCCGGCGAAGTCCAGCGCCCCCATCTGCGCCAACCATCCGCCGCCCCAGATCCAATGGGCCAGCGGCACATACACCAGCACCGACCACATGGCGGCAAACAGCACGACCGATGTGAACCGTTTGCGTTCGGCAAAGGCGCCCGTAATCAGCGCCGGCGCAATGGCCGCAAACATCAGCTGAAACAACATGAAGGCCTGGTGTGGAATCGTTGGGCCGTATACGGCATGCGGCGCGCTGCCCACCCCGCTGAGGCCGATCCAGTCCAGCCCTCCGATCACCCCGCCTTTATCCGGTCCGAAAGCCAGGCTATAGCCGAACAAGATCCATAGCAGGCTGACCACGCTCAGGATCATGATGCTCTGCATGATCGTCCCAAGCACATTCTTCGTACGCACGAGCCCACCGTAAAAGAGCGCCAACCCCGGCATCAGCATCGCCAGCACGAATGCCGACGACACCAGCACCCATGCCGTATCCCCGCTATCCACCTTGAGCGGTGCTGTCTCCGCCCAGGCGTGCCCCCCTCCGAGCCCCATGAGCAGGGCCAATCCTGCCGCCGCACCCACGATGACCGTTTTCCGCAGTGCCGATGCCTTCACCATGTCCTCCTTCGGCTGTGCCGCCTGCCGAAAGGCCTCCCCCTTCACACCGCAAAGAAGGAGGCCCAGGCGGAAGCTTAAAACGTCTTCGTGAACTTCAGCTTATAGAAGTCTTGATTGTCTGTCAGGTCTTTACCCACCGTGAACCGGAAGGCCATGTTCCCCGGCAGCTTCATTTCGACATACGGGCCGATCCAGCGGTAGTAGTCTTGCGCTGCGCCCGGCGCACTGCTGTCCCGCGTGGTCAACAAATGCTCATAGTGCGCGCCGAGAGACCACATGCTGTTCATGCGCATGCCGGCGCTGACCCAGTAGTGGAGGAAATCCCACGTCCCACGGCCGCCGGTCTGACTGGTGCCCAAGCAATTGGTATCGACGAGCCCGCTGCACCCGGTCGCGCCGCCTCCGCCGCTGCCGCCTTCACTGCGGATCGCCTTGTAGTAGCCCAGGTAGAACTCGCCCTCGAACCGATCATCGACATAGTTCGCAATGATGTTCGGCACCGCGCCTTCAAAGGCCGTGGTGCGCTCGTTGACGCTCCCGCCACCGTTTGGAAAGAACCCGCCGCGTGACGACAAGAGGCTGCCATGCACGAACCCGATCATCGGCGTCACGGACAAACGCTTGTCGAGGAACGTGAAGTTCAGACCCACGTCCGTTTCGAGCCAGGGGGCGTTGTCATGCACGCCCACGCCGCTGATCATGGTCCAATAGGTGAAATTAAAGGCGAGTGCGATGTTGTCGGTCAATCCGTAGGTTCCGTAGATGGAGGGATTGAATCCGAAGAAACTGTCGGCCTGCATCGCCATGGTCACCGACACGGGGTGTTTGGTGGTGTCCATCAGGTCGTCCGTCGTCGCGGCTTGTGCCTCGACGAGCACCCCGCCCGCACCACCCACCACCAATGCCAACCCCAGGACCCATGCCCGTGCCATTCGCCCAACCAGCATATTCATGACGCCTCCAAAGAGAGAAGAAGTAAATGTGCCCTGCCCCCACACCGTCATACCCGACGATCTGTGAGCCCCGTCTCTCTGGCGCCATTGCCAGTGTTGCTGACCGACGTCGTTGTCGGTCTGGATGCTGCGGTCTAACGATACCCGTTGGTAATCGGCATCCGGCGATCTTTTCCGAATGCCCGATGCGTAATCTTGATGCCGAGGGGTGCCTGCCGCCGCTTATACTCGCTGCGATCGACCATCGCCATCACGCGCACGACCGTCTCCCGCGCGAACCCCATCGCCACGATGTCTTCCAACGCGCGGTCTTCCTCGACATAGGCTTTGAGAATCGGATCCAGGATAGCGTATGGCGGCAGACTGTCTTCATCTTTTTGGTCGGGGCGCAACTCCGCAGTCGGAGGCCGCTCCAGCACACGTTTGGGAATGACCGGCGCAGGCCCGACCAGATTTCGCAGATGCGACAACTCATACACCATGGTTTTGGGCACGTCCTTGATCACGGCAAATCCCCCGGCCATGTCGCCGTACAACGTGGCATAGCCGACACTCATCTCGCTTTTGTTCCCGGTGGTCAGGACCAGGTGGCCGAACTTGTTCGAATAGGCCATGAGCAGATTTCCGCGAATCCGCGCCTGCAGATTTTCCTCGGTCGTGTCCGGACGACTCCCGGCGAATGGCTTCGATAACACCCGGAGATAGCTCTTGAAGGTCGTCGTGATCGAGAGGGTATCCACCTGAATGCGAAGACGTCTGGCCAAATCGGCGACATCCTCCCGACTGGTGCGCGAGGTGTAGGGCGACGGCATGAAGACCCCGAGCACATTGTCCGCACCCAGCGCATCGACCGCAATCACCGCCGTCAACGCCGAATCCACGCCGCCGCTCAATCCGATGACCACTCGCCTGAACCCATTCTTGAGCACATAATCCTGCACGCCGAGCACCAGTGCGCGGTAGGCTTCATCCAGGCGCTCCAAGGGCATTTCCAGAGGCGGCATCACCGTCGACGACGTTTTTCTCGCCGGCACCCGCACCTCCACCCGGTCGACCAATGCCGCAACGCGCGGCGACAGCGGCTTCTTCCGGCCCTCCCCCTGGCGCGCCCGCCCAACCGCCGCCACGTCCAGGTCGGCAACCAACAGGTCCTGCGCGAAGGCCTTGCCCCTCGCTACGACTTCCCCCGTCTGGTCCACAATCACGCTACAGCCGTCGAACACCAGCTCATCTTGCCCGCCAACCGTGTTCGTATAGGTGACGATCACTCGATTCTCGCGGGCCCGCGTCGCCAACACCTGCTCCCGCATCCGGCTCTTGCCCACATGAAACGGCGAGGCATTGATGTTCACGATCACCTCGGCACCCGCCGCCGCTTGTGCCCGGGTGGGACCTTCAGGAAACCAAATGTCTTCGCAGATATTGATCCCAATCGTGGTGCCGTTGAGGATCAGCAGCGGGAGGCGCGTCCCAGGGTGAAAATACCGGCTCTCATCGAACACCCCGTAGTTCGGCAGGTGCCGTTTGCAGTAGTTCGCCACGATTCGGCGCTCGGCGAGCACCGCCGCCGAGTTGTACAAACCATGCCGACCGACAGCGGGCGTAGTCGCTACCTTGGACAGGGAGTCTCCCGTTCCATCACGCCCGACATACCCCACCACCACCACCAGACCATGGGCATCCGCGGCCAACGCCTTCAGCGCGCGCTGCGCGTCATCGACAAACCGAGCCTTGAACAACAAGTCTTCGGGAGGATAGCCGGTAATGGCCAATTCGGGGAATGCCACGAGGTCCGCTTTGGCCCGACGCGCTTCTTTGATCCAAGCCTTGATCAACGCGGTGTTCCCGTCGATATCGCCGACCGTCGGATTGATCTGGGCCATGGCCACCCGCAAGAACCGCATCAGCAGATTTCCCCGGCATGGGCAGCATGCTCAAATCGGTCATTCAACGAGGCCGCAAGGAGCTCAGACACCGAGGCGTACTGTGAGTCGTACGTCGAGGTGGATGATCGACTGAGAACGAAGTTGAGGGCCGATTTCAGCATGCTGCTCAAAAAAAAAGTCCTCGGACCCACCATATTCGGTGGACCAGAGGACGTCGTTGTCCTGCGCCATCTCTATAAGGGATAGCCTCCTGAGACTCCGTTGTCCCTGGAAAAGCTGGCGAAGGTATAACACCAGCCGGAATCGGCTGTCAACCGACAGAGAAGGGCTTTTCTGACAACCTCCACGGTCCCGGCGCCGGTCTTGTGTTACAATCCCGGCCCATGCGCCGCATGATTCAGCAGATGATGTCGCCGACAAGAGGCCACCTGCGTGGCTGGAAAACCTGGCTGATTATCCTCTCGTGTCTCGTGCTGGTCGCCTGCAGCTCAACCTCTCCACTGACCTCCGTCGGCGAAGGGCCGTTGGGATCCGTCTCGCTTGAACGCTTGCCCAGCCGGGGTACCACCGCGAAGTACGGGAGTCCTCAAGCCGCCTTTCAAGCGTCTCATCCGGCCACAGTGTCCGCATCGGCCATCTCCCACTTGCTCTCCGGACTGTTCATCTCAGGCCTCGATCGACCAGGGACCGTACTGCGGCAGGAGCGCTATCCATTGTTCTCTCAGGAAGAGACAGAATTTCTCACTCCGCTGATCATGCGCGCCCTCTCACAGGCAGGGCCGGACCAACGGGTGCGGTTCACCCTGCAGGATGACGGACTCATCACCCAAGGCACGTTGTACCTGCACAGGACGACGCTTCGGATCGGTCTTTCTCACTATCGTGTCTCTCAGGGGCACAGCGACCCCAGGCCGGCGGTGCTCAGCTTGTCGTTTGCGCCAGCAGACGCGCTCGTGCGGGACGATGTGCCCCAGTCCTGGATGAATATCGAACCGGAACAACCTCGCGTCGCAGTGTCACTCGAGGCCCTGAATCAACTCCCCGCTGCCGTCCCCGCTCCGACCGCGAACAAAACAGTCGCTGAAGTTGCACCTATTCCAGCCTCACCCGTATCTGAACAGACCAGCCTTCAACAGGAGCTGCAGGCCACGAAGGACGTGGTGGTCAAGCAGGCGCAGGAACTCCAGCAACTCAAGGCGGAATTGGAATCGCTGCGACGCCAGCTCACGGAAAAAGAATCCGCCGCCCCGAAGACAAGACCGAAAACTGCTCCTCGCAAAGCTGCCCCTACCCCCTGACGCCAGGTTCTCAGGTTCTGATGATCGTCACCAGACAGTCTTCAACCGCCTCCTAATAATGTCGAAGCGCCGGCCTCGTTAGACCGAGGACTTCGCGTCTGGTTGCATCCCAGAGGAGATCCTGCGCCATCGCCAACGCCTCGGGCGAACGGCTCACCAATTTGGCGGCCAATCCAGGGATGGGCGGCTCCGTGACTCCACCCAAGAGATCGCTGCCTAACGAGTCCAGTATTCCCGCGACCGTCTCGCGCACGACCGGCCATCGTGCCGGATCGACGGCATCACTCACCACGAAAAACGAGGCAACATAGTCGTACGGGGACAACAACCCGAACCCGGTCTGTTCCTGTTCCAGCCCGACATGATACCGCTCCAGCAATCGCGCCCCGGACGCCGTAGTGAGGTCAATTTCGTTGTGCAACGAAGTGAAGGCCCAGCGTTCGCCTCGGGCCACCCGGCCGGAGGCAAGACTGTCCCAGACAAGCGCGGTCGCGCCCTTGGCCAATGTGACTGCCATGGTCTGAACGAAACGCGAGCCGGCGAACGGAATGGTGATCTCCGGGAACCACTCAATGACGGCACCCGGAGCAACCGACAGGGACACAGACTGTTTCGACTCTTCCCCCAGAGAACGATACACGCGATTGGCGGAGGGAGTCGTCATGACCACATGCGCCCCCGCTTCCAGGACGGCATGAATCGAGAGAACGTCGCCGGCCACGAATCCCCCCGACGGGTTCACCAAGGAAGTGACGGCGCACCCGCTGTCGTCCAAATAGGCGGGGGGGAAGAAATGCCAGGGCGTAGAACAGCGGGATGTCGCCAGGATCGTGCGCGTTCCCTCGCGCCGATAACGAAGATCCAGGCAGCCGACCCGCCCGATGTTCGCCATGGCAGCGTGGTTCACAAGCAACGGCGGCATGATCGACTCGGCCCTCAGTGAGGATGGGCGTGCAATGGAAGGGTCTGTTCGATCCACTCAATGACACGAGCCAACCCTTCGCCCGTATGCAGATTAGTGAAGACGAATGGAAGACTGCCGCGCATTCTCCTGCTGTCGCGATCCATCACGGCCAGGTCCGCACCGACATGCGGGGCGAGATCGATTTTGTTGATCACCAGCAAATCGGACCTGGTGATCCCCGGTCCACCCTTGCGCGGGATCTTATCGCCGGCCGCGACGTCGATCACGTAAATGACGCGATCGACTAATTCAGGGCTGAAGGTCGCAGCCAGATTGTCGCCCCCGCTTTCCACGAACATCAGATCCACATTCGGATGTCGCTTCAGCAAGTCGTCGAGCGCCGCCTGATTGTGAGACGCGTCTTCGCGAATCGCCGTGTGAGGGCAGCCTCCGGTTTCCACGCCCAGAATCCGGTCCTGGGGTAAGGCGCCGCGTCTGGTCAAAAACTCTGCGTCTTCCTTCGTGAAAATATCGTTGGTCACCACCGCCAGACTATACCGGTCGCGCAACTTCAAACAGAGCGCCTCGACCAACGCCGTCTTGCCTGACCCCACCGGTCCCCCGATCCCGATGATCGGAATACCCTTCGCCCGCGCGTCGGTCGTGCGACCGGATCCGCAAACATGTTCGTCTTCTCTATGCATAGATTCACGAAGGGGATATGCCTAATCGCGAATGGTGAAGAGCCTGAGGACCATCTTCATTCAGACTCTTCATCATAGGCTATAGACCATCCGCTCTTAGCTCCTAAAGAGCCGCGACTCCAGACGGCTGTGGCGCATGGCGTAAATATCCTGCACCGGCGACCAGGCGGTCATCGTGGTGGCCGCTGTGGCTTCCTTGGCACATTCGTCGAACAGCGGCGTCCAGCGTTCCAGCAGATGTTGTCCTTCCCGTTGGCCTATCGGCAGAAGTTTCAGCGCGGCAGACACAAACCCTATGGCCGTCTGATAGCAGAACGCGGCGATGGTTTCCCTTCTGTCCCATCCGGCATCAGCCAGCGTCAATCCCAGCACCACAGGGAAATGGCCCGGCGTCCGATCTGCTTCCATCGCGGCATAAAAATCTCTCAGGACCGTGTGCGCGGCCGGCCGTTCCACCGCAATCTTTACCACCTGCCGCCCCATCTGCTGACTGGCCACCCGCGACTCTTGCCCGAGTTTCATGGCATGTAACTCATGATCGATAGCCAGCGCCACTTGGACGTCGTTGCGCAGCAACGCGTCATGAGCAATCCCTACGGCCACAGCCTCTCGCCTCGCCACGCCATGCCGAAACATCTGTTCCACGTAGTGGGAGAGCTGTTCCCCGCTCCGTACTGCTCCAGCCTGTACCGCGGCCTCCAACCCGGACGAATAGGCATACCCGCCGGATGGAAAAAAGCTATCGATAAACCGGAGCCCGTGAAGCAGCGACAACGTAGTCAGCATAGAATGGCACCTGATCCCTTCATGACGGTGGAACGCTCACCGCGGGCCTTCAATCAAGCCGCAAGCAACGCACGACTTGAGGCAAAAGAGTCACGGCACTCACGGATCCTTTCCCACTTCTTCACGGATGCTCAAAAAGGTTTCCCAACTAGGCCGGAGGCGCAGGCAAAGCTGGAGACCGATTAACCACAAGATTCACCCGACCTTCCCACATTTCAACAGGAGACTCAAAACGTTGTCCGGCAAGGCCGCAGCCGACGAATGCACCGGAGGCGTACCCTCGGGGTACGTTGAGGATGCGTTCGAGACGAGAACGCCGCCGGACGGCGTTTTCAGTCGCCGTCAGAAGAGGAAGTAGCGCTGCGCCATCGGCAACACCTCAACCGGCTCGCATTTCAACAAGATGCCGTCCGCACGCACCTCATAGGTTTCCGAATCCACCTCGATCTGCGGCAGCGCGTCGTTCAACTTGAGATCACGCTTCCCGATGCTCCGACAGCCTTTCACAGCGGCCACGCGCTTTTGCAATCCCAACTGTTTCGGCACGTCGCGCTCCATCGCCTGTTGCGAGAGAAAGGTCAAACTTGTGCTAAACGGCGCCCGCCCGAAACTGCCGAACATCGGCCGCGTCAACACCGGTTGCGGTGTCGGGATTGAAGCATTCGGATCGCCCATGGCTGCCGACATGGGAAACCCGCCTTTCAAGACGATCTCAGGCTTCACGCCGAAGAACGCCGGTTTCCATAATACAAGATCGGCCAGCTTGCCGACTTCGATCGAGCCGACGTCATGAGCAATCCCATGGGCAATCGCCGGGTTGATCGTATACTTCGCCACATACCGGCGCGCGCGCCAGTTGTCATGCAGGCCGTCCGACGCTTCAACACCATGTTCGGACAGATGCCCCCGCTGGAGCTTCATCTTGTGCGCCGTTTGCCAGGTGCGGATGATCACTTCGCCCACCCGCCCCATGGCCTGCGAATCGGACGACATAATGCTGATGGCGCCCATATCGTGCAGGATATCCTCGGCCGCAATCGTCTCACGGCGGATACGCGACTCGGCGAAGGCGATGTCTTCCGGCACGCGCGGGTTCAAGTGATGGCAGACCATGAGCATGTCGAGATGCTCATCCATCGTATTGACCGTGAACGGCATGGTGGGATTCGTCGACGACGGCAATACGTTCGGCTCACCGCACACTTTGATGACGTCCGGCGCATGTCCGCCGCCGGCGCCTTCCGTATGGAATGAATGGATCGTCCGGCCCTTGAAGGCCTTGATCGTATCTTCCACAAACCCGGCTTCATTAATGGTGTCCGTGTGAATGGCCACCTGGATGTCATACCGTTCCGCTACGCTGAGGCAAGTATCGATGGCGGCTGGAGTCGTCCCCCAATCCTCGTGCAGCTTCAGTCCGATCGCCCCCGCTTCGACCTGCTCGTTCAAACCTTCAGGCAGTGACGAATTCCCCTTGCCCAGGAACCCCAAGTTGATCGGGAACCCATCCGCCGCCTCCAGCATACGATGAATGTTCCATGGGCCAGGGGTGCAGGTCGTCGCATTCGTCCCGGTGACCGGGCCCGTCCCGCCGCCGATCAGCGTTGTCAGTCCGTTCGCCAGCGCTTCGGTGATGATTTGCGGGCAGATAAAATGGATATGCGTATCGATCCCGCCGGCGGTGATGATCTTTCCCTCAGCCGATAACACCTCGGTGCAAGGCCCGATCTCCAGGCCTTTCGTGACGCCGTCCATGAGATCGGAATTTCCGGCCTTGCCGATGCCGACAATGCGGCCGCCCCTGATCCCGATGTCCGCCTTCACCACGCCCCACCAGTCGAGGATGATCGCATTCGTGATGACGAGGTCCAAGCCGCCTTCCGCACGCGTAGCCGCCGGCGATTGTCCCATGCCGTCTCGAATCACCTTCCCGCCGCCGAACTTGGCCTCTTCGCCAGGAACGGTCAGATCGCGAGTGATCTCGACCAGCAGGTCCGTATCGGCCAACCGGATGCGATCACCAGCAGTAGGCCCATACAGGTCGTTGTATTGGCGTCTGGGAATCTTCATGGTAGTCGGCTGCTGAAAATGGCTCCCAGCTTCGTTCTCGGCACGCCACAATCCTCAACGTACCGCTGCGGGTACGCTTCCGGTTGTGCTGCGCCTGCGGCCTTGCTGGAGTGCCATTTTGAGCAGCCGTGCCCCCTTCTCTTAGAAAGGCTACGGTCCTAACCCTTTGTCCCTATAAAACCTTGTTCACGAGCGGCTGAGAACGCCTTCTCTCGCACACTCGCATCGTCAAGTTTGCCGTTCACCAATCCATTGATGCCATAGGCGATTCGATTCCCCCCGAGCGCGACCAACGTCACGCGTTTGGATTCACCGGGTTCAAACCGCAGCGCTGTTCCCGCCGGCACCTGAAGACGAAATCCGTAGCTTTGCTCACGATCGAATTTCAGCGCACGATTGGCTTCAAAGAAATGGCAATGAGAACCGACTTGAATCGGGCGGTCACCGATATTCGACACGGTGAGGTCAATCGTCTGCCGGCCGTGCAACGCGATGATGTCACCTTCGCCGGGGATAATTTCGCCGGGGATCACTGGGGCTAGCTTCGGCGTCTTCGATGAGCGCATTGTCGACTTCGGCTTTGACGCTGACGTTTTTGTAGCGCTTTTTGATGCCTGCTTCATCCGGCTACCTACCTGATCGGCTCGTGGACGGTCACCAGTTTCGTTCCATCGGGAAAGGTTCCCTCGACCTGCAGTTCCGGTATCATTTCAGGCACTCCCGGCATGACATCCTTCCGAGCGAGCAAAGTCGCACCATAACTCATCAGCTCCGATACAGACTTCCCATCTCGAATCCCTTCGAGAATCTCGGCCGTGATGAAGGCGACAGCTTCCGGATGGTTGAGCTTCAGGCCGCGTTTCTTGCGCTCCTTGGCCAAATTCGCCGCCACATAGATCAACAGCTTTTCCTGCTCGCGTGGTGTCAGATGCATCCGATACTCTCGTTAGTGATCATTCATTCACCGTCAAAACATGCATGTGGGACAGGGAGGAGTACCCCGTGAAAGTTACTGTGCAGGCTCTGCCAGAACCTCTTTCGCCTCGTACACATCATCCGCACCGACCGGCTTCTTGCCCTTATACATCGTCACCGTCATCGACGTTCGACGCGAGAGTGCCAACACATCCGCCCGTTGTGCCAGGTGAAAGAAATCGTATCCCTCACGCAACGTCAGTTCCGCGCAGCGCCGACGCAAATAGGCGTCTAGTTGTTCCTGCGACGTAAACGAGCTGACACGATATTCGACGCGGTAGACATTCTCCTTGAGCTGCTCGACCTCATCCTTATCGGCTCCAGCAAGTGGTTGATACTGCCCGGTGGCGCAAGCACATAGGAAGCTGAACACAAGAACCATGCAGGCACCATAACCGGTCCTGCCTCCCCCAAGTTTCCACACTCCCTCCACGCTGCTATCGACCTTTCAACTCGTCACGCCAATGGGATCGGACCATCGAGGCGAATAGTAGCGGGGAGAGCGCATGAGTTCAATGGTTCATCTTCACGAGAAACACGTCCTGAGTGGCGGACTGATGGCTCCACGTGGTGAGTACGGCCCAGGATGCGCAAAAAGGCCGTCCAGCCAGGCCGCAGCAAGCGAAGCGGCGAATCGTACTCTTGCAGTACGGTGAGCCGCTGAGAGAAGCGAGAACGCCGCTGGCGGACTTTTTCCGCATCCTGCTATACCGTCAGATGCTGCTTCACCATTTCCGCGCTCAGGTCCTCCTTTTTCCCCGCAGCCATCACGGAACCTTTGGCCATCACCACATAACTGTCCGCCAGCCGCGCCGCGAAGTGCAGCCCCTGTTCGACCAGCACGATGGCAAATCGCCGAGCTGTCTTGAAGCCGATGATCACGTCTTCGATCTGATCGACAATGGAGGGCTGAATGCCTTCCGTCGGTTCATCGAGCAAGAGCACTTTCGGGCTCGACAGGATCGCCCGGCCAATAGCAAGTTGTTGTTGCTCTCCACCGCTCAGCACACCGCCCGGCCGCTCGAGAATTTGCGTGAGCTTGGGGAACAAGGTGTACACCTCGTCGAACGCCGCTTTTTCGGTCATGCCGTTGGACGACGTTCCGCGCGCCCAATATCCCAGCTTCAAGTTTTCGCGCACCGAGAGATGAGAGATAATCTCTCGCCCCTGAGGCACATACGCCAGACCGCGCTTGGCGCGACGATCGGTCGGGGCTTTCGTAATATCCGTTCCGTCAAAGACCACCTGCCCGCTACGCACCGGCAGTAGACCCATGATGGCCTTGAGCGTGGTCGATTTGCCGACGCCGTTACGACCCATCACGCATGCCACTTGTCCTGCCTCGATGTGAAAGGACACGTTGCGCAGAATATGGCTTTCGCCATAGTACACGTTGACGTTTTCGAGCCGCAGCATGGTCTTCCTTTAGTGGTCACTCAGGATGTTCAAAAGGCTCTCCGGCGAGGCCGCAGGCAAGAGAAGACCGGAGACGTACCCTTGCGGTACGTTGAGGATCTTGTCGAGCCGAGAACGACGCTGGAGGGACTTTTCAACATCCTGTTACACATGCGCCACTTTCTGGCGCCCCAGATAAATCTCTCTCACCCGGTCGTCGGACTGCACTTTTTCTACCGTCCCTTCGCAGATCACAGTGCCTTCGTGCAGCACCGTCACGATACGGGCGATTTGCCGCACAAACTCCATGTCGTGTTCGATCACGATGATGGCATGTTTTTCGGCCAGCGATTGGAGCAAGCGCCCGGTTTGTTCCGTTTCCTCGTCGGTCATGCCGGCGACCGGTTCATCGACCAGCAACAACTCCGGATCCTGCAAAATGACCATGCCGATTTCTAGCCATTGTTTCTGCCCATGCGACAAAGACCCCGCACGCTTGTGCACCTGCGCCGTCAAGCCAATGGTTTCCAACGTCCGGTCGATCTCCTCTCGCTCAGCCGCCGTCGATACGCCCCTCAGTGTGGCTAAGACGCCCTTACTGGGGCGGCTCAATGAGAGGTCCAGATTCTCCCACACACTCAAATTCCCGTAGATCGACGGCGCTTGGAATTTCCGGCCGATGCCGAGTTGGGTAATCTCATACTCGCGCATCCCCATCAAATCCCTGTCCTTGCCGAAGATCACCCGCCCCGCCGCCGGTTTGGTCTTGCCGGATATCACGTCGAGGAGAGTCGTCTTGCCCGCACCGTTCGGCCCGATGACGACACGCAATTCGCGGTGATTGACGATGAAGTTCAGATTGTTCAACGCCTTGAACCCGTCATAGTCGACAGTGACACCTTCCAGATAAATGATGGAGCCGTGTTCGGTCATGCCTGCTGCCCTTCCACCGCCTGAGTCTTGGGCTGCGCGGCGGCCCTCTCCGCGAGTTTTCCTCGGACTTGCCGCGCAATCCCCATCACCCCGTCAGGAAACAGCAGGACCACCACCACGAAGAGTCCGCCGAGGAAAAATGGCCACAGCTCGGGAAAAGAGTTCGTGAGAATACTGCGGCCCAGGTTGACTCCCACCGCGCCCACGATAGCTCCCACCAGCGTGGCACGCCCTCCCACCGCCACCCACACCACCATTTCCAATGACGGCAAGACGCCCATCTGCGCCGGGGTGATAATGCCGACTTGCGGTACATAGAGAATGCCGGCCAGTCCTGCCAATACTGCCGACACCACGAAGACGAAGAGTTTATAGGTGGCCGGAGAGTAGCCCGAGAACCGCACACGCTGCTCGCTATCACGAATGGCAATCAAAACCCGGCCGGCTCGCGAGGCAATAATCCACCGGCACAGAGCATAGGCTCCGCCGAGGCAGAGCACCGTAATCACATAGAGCGCGAGTTGCGTTCCCGGAGAGGACAGGCGGAACCCGAGAATGGTTTTGAAATCGGTCAGCCCGTTCGTGCCGCCCAGATTCGTTTCGTTGCGATTGAAGACCAACCAGGCCATCAGCGCCAAGGCCTGCGTGATGATGGCGAAATAGACGCCCCGGATGCGGCTGCGAAAGGCGAGAAATCCGAAAATCAGCGCAAAGCAGGCCGGTGCCAGGAGGCCCGCCAGGACGGCGGCAGTGAAGCTATAAAAGGGTTTCCAGAAGAACGGTAATTCCGTCACCTGATTCCAGACCATGAAATCCGGCAACGCGCTGCCATAGACGCTTTGATTTCCGATCGTGAGCATGAGGTGCATGCCCATACAATAGGCGCCGATTCCGAAAAACACTCCCTGTCCCAGGCTCAGGATGCCTGCATAGCCCCAGATCAAATCAAGCCCCAGTGCCAGGATGGCAAAGGCCAAAAACTTCCCGAACCGGTTGAGCGCGAAGTCTGACACATGCAGCCAGGAATCCTCCGCCGGCAAGACATTGAGCACCGGCAGGACAAACAGCAGCACGAATCCGACAACCCAGAACATGGTTCCTTCATGTCGTTCCGCGCTCGATGGTGGTGGCACTGATTCTCCCATGCGCTCTGCTCGACTCCTCCTCTACGTGTTAGCTTTCGGCATGACGCCCCTTGACCGCAAACAACCCTGAGGGCCTCCGCTGCAGGAACAGAATCACCAACACAAGGATCAAGACTTTGCCATAGACGGCGCCGAGACTCGGCTCCATCAGCTTGTTCAGCCCGCCGATCCCCAGCGACGCGATGATCGTCCCCGCAAGTTTGCCGACCCCGCCTGTGACCACTACCATGAAGGAATCCACGATATAGTTCTGTCCGAGACCCGGTTCGACATTGCCCACCAGCGTCAATGCCCAGCCCGCAATGCCGGCCAGGCCGGAGCCGAAGGCGAAGGTATAGGCATCCACTTTTCTCGTGGGAATCCCCAAACAGGCGCTCATGCTGCGATTCTGCGTGACGGCTCGCACTCGCAATCCGATGCTGGAGCGAAACAGCAGGGCGTAAATTCCGATCACGCTGAGGATGGAGAGTCCGATGATGAACAACCGGTTGAAGGGCAGGAACACACCCACCAGTACTTGCGTGCCGCCGTTCAGCCACGACGGCGCGGTAATGGCCGTGAGATCTCCAAAGTACATGCGCGCGCCTTGAATCAAGATCAGACTGACGCCCCAGGTGGCCAACATCGTCTCCAGCGGGCGACCGTACAGAAAGCGAATGACGGTGGCTTCCAGGATCAACCCAAACAGGGCTGCGGCAAGGAACGCAGCGGGAAGGGCGGCCAGATAATAAGAATCGAACCAGCTCTCAGGGAAATACAACTTAAAGCATTCCTGCATGACGAAGGTCGCATAGGCGCCGATCATCATCAACTCGCCATGCGCCATGTTGATGACACCCATCAAGCCAAACACGATCGCGAGCCCGAGGGACATGATGAGGAGAATGGAACTCAGACTGATGCCGCGAAACAGGGTTTCGATCGTGCTGGACCAGACATTCCAGGATTCGATCCGTTCGATCGCGGCGGTGGCGGTCTGTGCCACCGCCTTCTGCTCTCCGGTCGCGGACTCGCCATCTCCCGCCTGTACCAAGGCTTGTAACGCCGGCACGGCGTTCTGACTGCGCATGTCCCCCAGCGTTGCCGCCGCCTGCTGCTGATGCGCAGGATTGCCGGAGGCCAGTTGCAAGAGCAGCGCGGACTCCTCCATCGCATAACGAACCCAACGATGAGATTCGTGTGCCGCCGCGGCCTGCAGCCAGGGAATGGCCGCAGGGCGCCCATTCATGCCGAGATCTGTAGCGGCCGTTCGGCGCGTATCAGAATCCGGACTGGCCAGGTTCGTGCGATTGCGCCAGGTGTCGATCACCGGCTTGATCGCCATACGCAGGCTGCGGTCTGCGTTGGCCCGCAATTCTTCCAATCGCGGCAGCAGCGACGCATCGCCTCGCTCGATGAGAAGAGCAACCGCCTGCTCTCGCGTGGTTTCTACCTCACTCGACAAGTCCGCGAGCGCCTGCTCCAGTTGAGACGGCGGAGACGCATTCAGCTGCGCCTCCGCCGCGACACCATCCAGCGCACACCAGCCCAGGAACCATGCGAGCAACCCGATTCCGATCACTGCCTTCATGCGATGACGACTCTCATCCACTCTGTCCTTCCCAACTCTCAGGCCTTCTTATAGGTCCCTTCATGCTTCACCCAGTCACAGCCCTTGTCAGGGTTCGTGTATTCGCTCCATGGCTCCGGCTTGACCAATCCCTTGGATCGCCAGACGACTTTGATCTGGCCGTCTTTCATGATCTCGCCGATCAACACCGGCTTATGCGTGTGGTGGTTGGCCTCATCCATCATGATCTCTCCGCCCGGCGCGAGAAACTTCTGCCCGTACACCGCCTTGCGCACCGCGTTCACTTCCGTCGTGCCCGCCTTCTCGACGGCCTGTTTCCAGACATGCACACCCAAATAGGCCGCTTCAATCGGATCGTCGGTGACGCGTTTGTCGCCATCCGGGAGATTATTTTTTTTGCAGTACGCCTTGAAATCGGCGACGAACTGCTTGTTCTGCGGCGTGTCGACGCTCTGGTAATAGTTCCAGGCGGCAAGGTGGCCGACCAGCGCGGTCTTGTCCATTCCGCGCAACTCGTCTTCCGCCACGCTAAACGCCATGATCGGCGCATCTTCGGCGCGCAATCCCTGATTGGCGAACTCTTTATAGAACGGCACGTTGCTGTCGCCGTTAATCGTGCTGATAATGCAGGCGCCTCCGCCGGCGGCGAACTTTTTAATCTTGCCGACAATTGTCTGGTAGTCTTGATGGTGGAAGGGCGTGTACTCTTCCATGATATTGGCGGCCGGCACTTTCTTCGCCAGTAACATGGCGCGCAAGATCTTGTTGGTCGTTTTGGGATAGACGTAGTCAGTTCCCAGGAGATAGAACTTCTTGTAGCTCCCCCCTTCTTTGCTCATCAGGTATTCGACCGCCGGCACCGCCTGCTGGTTGACCGCTGCCCCGGTGTAGAATACGTTCTTCGAACATTCCTCGCCCTCGTATTGCACGGGATAAAAGAGCAAGCCGTTATGTTCCTCGAATACCGGCAAGACGGATTTCCGGCTGACCGATGTCCAGCAGCCGAACACGACCGCCACCTTCTCCTGCACCAGCAACTGTTTGGCTTTCTCCGCAAACAGATCCCAGTTGGAGGCGGGATCCACGATCACCAATTTCAACTGGCGGCCCAACACCCCGCCTTTCGCATTGATTTCCTGAACAGCCATCGAGACGACGTCCTTCAACGACACTTCACTGATGGCCATCGTGCCACTTAACGAGTGCAGCACCCCGACCTTGATGGGCTCATTCTCTGCCCCCAACGCCAAGGCCCAGGTGCCCAGATTGCCTAACATTGCCGCGATCCCGATACCCGCGGCTGTACGGGAACTCTGCAGCAGGAAGTCTCGTCGTGAGGGAACGTGTTCATTACCGCTCTTCGCGATCACGGTATCTTTGCCCTGTGATTTCCGATTCATCATTCAGCTCCTTTCGCCGTCAGATCTGGACTAAAAGTTGTACCAAGTCGACAGCATGAAATTGTCCCCGGCGAAATGCTCCCTCGTGGACCATTCGGTCATGAGGTGATTCCACTCCAGGGACGCGTACAAGTCGCCCCAAATGTGACGGACGGCTGTGAGATAGGTGCGGTGATTCAGTATGTATTGTGTATCTGCACCGGCGGTTGTGCCGTTCAGGTCGGAGTTCAATGGATTGTCGAACCCGTATCCGGCAATGAGCGTGAGTTGGCGATCATACGCGTAATCCAACTCGCCCCATCCGACCACGGTCCTGATGGCCTTGCCGGTGCCCAAGTTGCGCTCCTGGCCGAACCGGAAGAACTCCACGCCTAGCGCTTGTCCATAGGCGATCTCACCGGTGAATTTCAGTCTATTCGTAATGGGCACGGCCAGTTCAGCCCCGACGAGATAGGAATTGATGTCCTGACCGGAAGGAATGCCGCCCGCCGTGGGCGCGGACCGGTAATGCCGGAAGGCGGCATTCAGCGCCACCATGAAGCCCGCCTGGTCACCAGTTCCCATATAGGCGAAACGGGTCCCGACATAGGGCATTTGCACCGGATCATTGAAGGCATTTTCAGAACAGGCGAATCCGCTGCTGCCGCAACTGCCCGGTGCTGCCGCCGCTGCGCCGGCCCCTTGGAAAGTCCGTCGTTGCGTCTGCGGCTGAATGGCTGACAGTCCGCGCTCGAATCGCATGACGGTCAGCAGGCCGTTGACGTTTTCGGTGAATTGATGTTTCACGGTGACCTGCGGAAGACGCTGCCACAGATTGCCATTGTAGCCCATGATGGAGAAATCGATCAGGTTCGGATGGGAGGACATGATCGGCGTCCAATCCATACCAGCCGTGATGGTGGTCCGACTATTGTTGGGAGAATATTTGACGTTCGCCAACCGCAAGCGAGGGGAGATGTTTCCCGCATTGTCGGTTTGGCTGTAGAAGTCCGCTTCCACGACACCCGTCAACGAATGGGTGCCGTCGGTTCGATCCGCGCGTAACCCGAATACGCTGTAGCGCGGATTCAACGTCGATGAGGCGTTGCTGCTTTTTCCTGCCGCGGTCGCATAGCCATTGAACTGGCCCGGATCGAGCGGGTTGGTGTTCCGGTTGCTGTAAATCCCGTCTAATTCGATACGACCGTACGGCACAATACTGCCCTTGCCCTCGCCGGCAAAGGTGGGCGTCACACAGCCACCGCAAATCACTGCTGGTGGCGCTTCCACTTCCCGCGAGAGTCGCCCGGCCCCGGCCGCCTCTCCGGCACTCTGTTCCTCTGCTCCCACCGACGTGGTGATGGCCATGGCCACCATGACACTCACGCAGAACGCAATTTTTCTTAGCCCCCGTATCTCCATCCTGGTCGCCCTCCTGGTTCGGAACGATGTGACTGTCACCGGCCGGATGGGCTTGCAGGCAAAAAAAAACGCCCTTCCGGTCCAACCGTTGGACCAAAAGGACGTCATTGTCCTCTGCCTTTGTAGCGTCTGTGAAAATTCAGGACGTCGTTGTCCTGCCTTCACCGCACACGGGAGAGGTCTATACGCCCCTTTCCATCATCTTGTCAAGCAGCTCTTCAGCCATTTCTGCCTCTTCGTGAGTGAATCCTGTGATACACTACGCCGCATGCAGGCCTGTGTATGATGAACATGTTTTTCTTGAGCCGTCGCTACGCATTGACCCTGTGCGTTTTCCTGTCTCTGTTCGTGACCGGTTGCGCCACCGGCCCCCAACGTGATGTGACCATCCAGGAATCGGCCAGAGGCGGAGTGTATCTCGAGCGTATCCCGACACGCCAATTTCAAGCCTCACACCCGGTCCGACTTGCCCCCGAACTCATTGCCAAGACCCTGCAAGGTGTCCAGATCCGCGAGGGAAAGGGCCTGCTTCAATCTTTCAGCGCCCAGCAAAACCAGGCGACCGCCGTCTTCTCCCAGGAGGATATCGCCCTTTTCGCTCCTGCCATTGCGGATGGATTGAATCAAGCCGCGTCGGACCAGCAAGTAGGCTTTCGCATCGTGCAGACAGGAGACATCGTGATGCGGGACAGAACCGGCGCCGGGGTCGGGGCAGGGACAGCCTCCCCCCAACGGAATCAGGACAGCATCACCGCCGGAAGGCTATTCGTCTATGGGCGATCGTTGTACCTGACGATTCACCAGTTCCGCCAGTACACAGAGTCGCCCGACACCATCAACATGCCGAATCGCCGCCTTCCCGAGCCGACCGGATTGA
The DNA here is from genome assembly GCA_016788885.1 of Nitrospira sp. NCBI lineage: Bacteria > Pseudomonadati > Nitrospirota > Nitrospiria > Nitrospirales > Nitrospiraceae > Nitrospira > Nitrospira sp. The sequence goes on from JAEURX010000040.1 coordinate 39,257, forward strand.
GACATCGAACGGTGCTGTTCATGCCGGAATCCGCACTCCGCCCCGACAGCTACGCGCCGCCCTTTGCCGCGGAAGACGGGCTGACCACACTGGTCATTGACTATGATGCTCTTGCGAAAACGCCCGCCGTTGCACTGCCCACACTACCTTCTCTGCCTGAACCGGCTCCTGCCGTGGCGCCGACGGCGACACCTGCCACTGCGCCGCCGCTTCACGAGGATGTGCAACAGATCAAGGCCCAGATGAAACAAAAGGAATTAGAAGTAGAGGAGCTGCGAAAGGAGTTGCAGGAAATCAAACGTCAGCTGGGAAAGCAGCCGACCAAGGGCGGCCAGCCCCCTTCAAACAAGCCGTAGCGCCATCAACCGGCCGCTGTCACCCCCGGTTCTTGTCTGCCCGGTCTTCAATTTCACCCGCCAGTAAAATCGCTTCGGCAATCTCCCGCATGGACTTGCGTAGGTCCATACTCTGTCGCTGAATCAGCTTGAACGCCTCCTCTTCAGACAGGCGTTTGGACCGCATGAGATACCCCTTGGCCCTGTCGAGCAACTTGCGGACTTGTAATGCCTCTTGCATCTCAAACGACTTCTCTAACAGCGTCGTGTGCTCGATGGAGATCGCCGCTTGATTGGCGATGGCCTGCATGAGCTTCACATCCTCCGACGAAAACGTATGGGGTTTCGACGTATACGTATTGATGACCCCGATGGCTTTTTCCCGCACCAGCATGGGGACACAGAGCAGCGAACAAAGGCCTTCCTTCGCGGCCATGTCCGGGTACATGTAGGAGCCTTCTTTGGTGACATCCGGAACGATGATCGGCCGGCGATCCTGAACCGCGCGCCCGCTGATACTTTGGCCGATCTTCACATTGGGCTTGCGCCGGTATTGCTCGCTCAAGCTTTGTGTGGCCGCGATACGAAGTTCACCGGTCGGCTGATCCAACAGGATGATGGAACAGATTTTCGACCCCATCATTTGCGCCGTCATCGTCACAATCAGCTGCAACACATCTTCCATCAGACGATTCGATGAGACGGTCTCCGACACTTGAGACAAGGTGTCGAGTTGCAGCGCCTTGCGGGTCATCTGATCGTAGAGTCGAGCGTTCTCGATCGCACCGCCGACCTGCGTCGCGATGGTCGACAGCAGGGCCAGCTCATCGGGGCGGTACCGTCGGGACCGTTTGTGTTGCACATTGATGACGCCGACCACCTCCTGCTTGGTCGTGATCGGCACGGAGACAAATGCCTGATAGCGGTCTTCCGGCAGGTTGTGAAAAAACTTGAACCGCGAATCGTCACTCGCGCTGTTCGGAATCACCACGCGCGTTCTCTCGCGCGCAACCCAGCCGGTGATCCCCTCTCCCAATCCGATCGTAATGCGCCCGATGAGCTTCGGATGGGGATTCTTGGAGGCTCGAAGAATCAGCTCGTCCCGGTTATCGGACAGCAAATACAGCAGACAGGCATCCGCTTTCGTCGCTTCCACCACTACATCGACGATATGCCGGAGGACGGACTCCAGATCGAGCGTGCTACTGATCGATTCGCTGATACGATGCAGGACATCGACTTCGCGTGTCTTTTCACGCAACGCCTGTTCCAATTGAGTTACGGTTCGCTTCGGTGCCATGAGGCTCCTACCGCCCCCGCCGTTTGTCGGTGACGGCACCTCGAATTCGTGGTTCGCGGCGCCGAATGGACGTAAACCAGGCGCGAGTCTCCTCCTTGACCAAGCCAACCACCCGCACCGTTCCGATGGTGTCCGGAACCACGCAATACACGGTTCCTGCCGAAACTTTCTTGTCCTGCTGCATGGACTCCCACAGGGCAGAGAACGAGACGTCCGGCAGACGGGCAGGCAACCCCGCCGCCTCGACCAATCGGCACACACGAGTTACAACGTCTTCATGGCAGTAGCCCAGGTGTCGCGCCAAATCAGCCTCATACACCATTCCAACCGCGACCGCCTCGCCGTGGATCAGCCCTTTGTATCCGCCAAGCGATTCCAAGGCATGGCCGATCGTGTGCCCGAAATTCAGGATTCGCCGGCGATCAGCTTCACGCTCGTCTTCCGACACCACCTCTGCCTTAATTTCACAGGACCGTTTCACAATGTGTGCGACCGCGGCATTGTCCAGCGCTAAGATCTGCTCGATGTGCTGTTCCAAATATTCAAAAAACGACCGGTCGGCGATTACCCCGTACTTAATGACTTCCGCCAATCCTGCAATCCATTCACGCGAAGGCAAGGTCTTGAGCGTAACCGGATCAATCAGTACGGCCTGAGGCTGATTGAACGCACCGATCAGGTTCTTCCCTTTTGGATGATCCACTCCTGTTTTTCCCCCGACACTCGAGTCCACTTGCGCAACGAGACTCGTCGGAACTTGCACAAAAGGGATTCCCCGTTGGTAGATGGCCGCAGCGAATCCTGTGAGATCGCCGATCACGCCGCCTCCTAAGGCCAGCAGCGTGGAACTGCGCTCAAACCTGGCGTCCACCAATGCGTCCATGACTTTCGCGATGGAGCGCAGGGTTTTCGTGCGCTCACCGGGCGGCAAGATGATCGGCACAACCGTGAAACCGGACGCCTGTAACACGCGCATCACCGGTTTCAGGTAATGTCCGGCAAGATTACGATCGGTGACCACCCCAACTTTGCCGCTACGACCCAGCCGCATGAGTTCCGCGCCGAGATCCTTCAGCAGCCCGCGCCGAATACGGATATCGTAGCTGCGTGCCCCCAGTGCTACGTGGATCGTCTGCTGAGACATATCGGTGCTATCTGTGGCCATGAATCGTCAATCAGGAACTCAGGGACGGGCTAATCGCACCCCGTCAACTCTCGCCACACCCACAGGAAGCCGTCGGGACGATCCGGCAACTCTCCGACGGGGAGCAGCCGGATGGACGATTTCAAGTCCGGGTGTTTACTGGAAGAAGCTGCCTGGAAGGAGCGCCACGCAGGAGGGGGGATAAGACAGCGTAAATGGGAATCGCCCCCACTGAGACGGTGCACCATCGTCAATGGGGGCGATTATTAACGTGCTGTGCTAGAACCTGTCAAGTTGTCGTGCGAACGATCGTCGGCGTCAGGAAGATCAGGAGTTCCTGCTTCGACACATTCTCAGTCTTGTTCTTGAACAACCATCCCAAGACCGGGATTCGCGACAGATAGGGGATGCCCGCGACGTTGTTCGACTGGGTATCCACAAAGACTCCACCGATCACCATCGTCTCCCCGTCACGGACCAACACCTGGGTGGTCGCTTCACGACGATCGATGCTCGGACCGGCAGGGTTGCTCCGGGCGCCGACTGCATTCCTGGTCGCGCGCACCTTCATGAGGATCTGCTTGCCGATTTCTTTCGGATCGCGTGAGGTGATCTGGGGCGTCACGTTCAACTCAAGATTGGCGTCCACAAAGGTCGTCTGTGTACCCTGAAGCGACGTCGTCTGGAAGGGAATGGATTCACCCTGCGCGATCTTGGCATCCCGCTTATCCAACGTCGTGATCTTGGGTGCCGCGATGACTTTGGTCAACCCCAAGAGTTCGCCGGCCGACAAGCGGACATCCAACATGGCCCCGTCGGTTTTCCCGATCGAGAATCCCGCACCAGGCACCGACGGCAAGCCGGGGTTCGCCGGCAGGTTGATCAGAAAGTCCGAGACCTGCGCACCGAAGGCTCCGGTGGTGCCGGTCTTGAACGCAGAGGTTCCGCTGGCGCCGCCAAGTTGGTTCACGTTCTGAATGCCCCATTGCACACCGAGCGAACGCGTGTACGTCGTATCCGCCTGGACGATCCGGGCCTCAATCTGCACTTGGGGGACTTCCAGGTCGACACCGTCCAACAACTGCCGCAGGACTTCCAACTTGGATTCCGTATCGCTGATGATCAGCGCGTTGCTGGCTGCGCTGACGGTCATCGTACCTCGGGGGCTCAGATTCTGCCGCAACGAGGTGTGGACTTCGGTTGCGTTGAGATTCCGAATATAGAACACGCGCGTGACGATCGGCTCAGCCTTGGCCTTGGAGTCCTTGGCACGCGCTTCTTCGTCCTGCTGCTTGGCAATATTCTGCAGGGTATCAACCCACACGATGTTGCCTTGGCGAATCATGCCCAAGGCGTTCATCTTCAGGAGCATGTCGAGCGCCTGATCCCATGGCACGTTGGCTAACTTCATGGTGACCTTGCTCTTGACGCCTTCACCGACGACAATGTTGAAGCCGCTGACCTCTGCAATCAATCGCAGCACGTTGCTGATGTCGGCTTGCTGAAAGTCGAGCGAGATACGGCGTCCGACGAACCGCGACGACCCGTTCACAACCTCATTGCCCTCAGGCTTTCGGTCTTCCTTCTGGACAACTTCGGAGGTCAACTGCACCGGCATAACACGGAACAGTGCTTTGGATGCCTTATGCGCCGCCGGCATCGAAGGCGACGCCACTGCCGGCTCAGTCGTCACAGGCATATCCGCGTCGGCGGCCTTTTGATCAGCCGATGCCTTCGGCGCAAGCGTCAGGATCAGGCGCCCATCAATTGAATCGACGCTGTGCTCGGCAGGCTGTGCGAGATCCAGCACCAACCGCACTTTGTCCTGGTGATAGCCAAATCGTACCCGCGACAGGAGGGCGTGACCGACAGCCAACTGGGACTGGTGCCGCTCCGACTGCATGTGCGGCATATCGAGCACCATCCGGCGGTCCCCGAGCATTTTGACCGTGTGCGCAAACACCCCGTTGCCGGTCAACACCAGCGAGAGCCGCTCGCCCTCAGGCTTGACCTCTACCTTGGTCAACAGGGTCGCGGCGGAGCTGGCTACGCCCGTGTGCGCCTGATCGGAACCGACGACCTCCGCAGCCCCTGCAATCTGCTGGTCGGAAGCCTGTGAGAACCCGGCCAATCCTGTCGTCTCGGCGGATGTCGCGAGCGGCACGTACCCGGCGAGCCCCAGGATTCCGGCCATCACGGTGACACTCAGCAGCGGATGAACACCAACCTGTGATTGTTTCATTCTGTACCCTCTTTCGGGTGCAGGAGCTTCACATATTCTCGCTCCTGTTTGTTCCCGTACACATCCGTGAACCGCTCTTGAACGATAATGCCTCGTTCGGTGATTGAACTAACCACGCCGTTGTTCGGCCCGATTCGCGTCCCGCGGCGGATGCTGTAGCCCTTGCCGTCCGGCGTCTGAACCATGGCCGTGTACCCGTAATTGCCCCAGAGCACACCAATTAAACTCAATTCCGTGAGGCCGACACGTTGCAGCGGCGGCAGACTCGCGTCTTGCTCCACCTGTTGTCCGAGTTGGATCATCGGCAGGAACGGATCACGACGTCCCGAAGGATCATAGGATGTCCCTGAAAACTCCATCGACAGCGAGTCCCCCGGCTGCGAGACTGTGGCCTCGGCGCGTGGAGCGGGAGCATCGACTACCGGCGCCGACTTCTGCCCCTCAGGCAGCGGCATGATTTTCAAGGAATCCGCCGGCCGCATAGATGCGACCTGCCGTAAGTGCGGGAGAGACTTCGATTCGACCGGAAGCGTGAGGCCGACAACCGCCAGCACGGCCGCCCCGATACGCACCGGCTGTCTCCAGTCATTCCACCATCCTCGTGTCTTCACGGTGCAACCCCTTACGTTGGACATGAGCCGGACTCCATTCCTCACTTCGGCTTCGCCGCAGGAGCCGGCGCAGTGGCCTTCTTTTCCTGGGGAGCGGCATACGCAACCAAGTCGAACACCGTCTGCGTTACGACTCGACCTTGATCGACCCGTGCCGCGCCGATTCGCACATCCTGCACCGTCACGATGCGGGACAACTTGCTGATGCGATCGAAGAATATCGCTGCCGTATGGTATCCACCCGCCACTTCCACGTTGATAGGCATCCGGATGAACAGCTTGGACGGATCTTCGGCTTGCGTGCCCGGCTTCCACAACTTCACATCAAGGCCCAACCGAAGCCCCAGATCAGAGACTTGCTTGAGCAACATCACCGCTTCCTCTTCCGGCGGGAGGCGCTCCTTCTTGGCCGCCAATTCGATTTCCAATTGTTTATTGGCCGCCACGAGTTCATCCAGGTGTTTGACCTTGAGCGTCAGGTTCTGGATCTCCGTATCCAACTGAGCGACCTGCCCTTGCACGGCTTCGAGCTCGACGGTCTTGGGATCGACGACGTAGAAATAAAACCCGACGAGGATACCCGCCACCAGCAGTCCAAGCAACGCAACCTTTTGGCCTGTCGGAATGCTGCGGAGGCTGTCTAAGCTGATTGCATTCAGACTCATGTTAGCCTTTCATCGCCAGGTCGAGACGGAATTGATAGGTATTCATCTTGTTATCGAGACCCGCCCGGCTTTCCATCAACTTGATGGCGCCGAACTGATCGGTCCGCCGAAGGTTATTCACAAATTCGACGACGTCATCGTTGGTCAAGGCACGCCCCTCAAGCTCGACGCTGTTACCCTTGAGATTCAGCCGTACCAGCCAGACTTTAAGGGGATTCAGGCTCTGGCTAACATGGTCCAGCACCTTGACGGGCCCTGTCCGGCTTTTCTCCAACTGATCGATGATACGGTTCTTGGCTTCGAGCTGCTTTTTTCTCTCTTCAAAGTCCTGAACCGCCTTGACCTGCTCCTTCAGCTGCGCCACCTGCTTATCCTTGAGCTGCTTCTCTGCCTGCTTGGCCTGAATATCTTCATCGAGCGACGACGCATAGAACCAGCAACCGGTCAGGGTGATCAGCAGCACGCCGACACCAATCAATGCCTCTGCCCGTACATCCCACTGCGGCTTGGCTTTTCTGGACCGGGGTCCAGTTGCGAGTAAGTTGATTCTAATCATCGGTCCCCCACCGTCCGCAGTGCGAGGCCGACCCCGACTGCCGCAAGCGGCCCCATCTCCGCCAACTGATCAGGATCGACGTTGCACTGTGAGGTGTCGATCTCGTTAAAGGGATTCGCGATCTCGACATCCACGTGCATTCGATCGCGAAGCTGTTGAGCCAGCCCCTTCACTTTGGCTCCCCCGCCGAACAGCAATACTCGGGCGATATCGTTGTCAGACGACGTGGTCTTGAAGTAGTCAATCGTCCGTGCAATCTCCGACGCCACCTCGGCATTGACGCTCTCCATCACGGCAGCAAGTGTATGATCGTCATCCTGATCATTTTTCTTGAGTTGTTCCGCTTCCTCGAACGACACTCCCATCTCCCGCTGCACCGCCTCGGAGTACCGATTCCCGCCCAGCGGGATGTCACGGGTGAAAAGGGAGACGCCGCCGCCCACGATATTCACGTTCATGACGCTGGCCCCGATGTTCACCAGAATCGTGGTGTCATCCTGAGTCGTCGGAGAGGTCACGCCGTACATGTTTTCCACCGCAAAGGCATCGACGTCCATCACGATGGGAACCAGCCCCGCCGCCTTGACCAACTCGGTCAATTCGTTGATTTTGTCTTTTTTTGCCGCAACCAGCACGATCTGCATTTCGCTCTGCTCGTCCGGATTCTCAGACGGAGGTAACACGTAAAAATCGAGATTCACTTCATTGATATCGAAGGGGATGTACTGCTCCGCGGCCAGCCTTACTTGCGCATCCAATTCCTCATCCGGCATCGGCGGCAGGGTGATTTTCTTCACAATCACCGCATGACCGGAAATCGACACCGCCACTTGCTTCAGTTTCACGTTTTGTTCGGCCAGCAATTCCTTGATGGCCGAGACGACACGCCCTTCATCCATGACCGTACCATCCACGATCACCTCGGGCTCGAGTTCCTTCACGCCGAATTTCTGCAGGATGTGGTGCCCCCTCTGCTCCTTGATCTGCACGAGCTTGATGCTGCTTGAACCGATGTCCAGCCCCAGCAATTGGCGCTGCGGGGAAAACATCGACAGGAACTCCAGATCGCCCAAGTGTTTCAGTGAATCCAGCATGCTCATGTCCTCTCTACGCGACCTCTTTGCGCCCGCCACTCATCACATGCTTGATTTGTTCGACATTCTCCGCCGTGTACACGCGCCAGTTTCGCCAATCACGCGGCGGTCCGGTAATCACTCCCTCGCGCTCCCAGCGGAACAGGGTCGCGCGCGAGATATCGAACATCTCGCAGACCTCATTGGTCTTGTACAATTTCCGTTTCGGAATTTCGTTTAGCTTCTTCACTGACGGCCTCAAACGCCTCTATTCATCGCATAATTCCAGCCCACGAAATTAAGTATAGTTGATATAGTCCACCTGTCAAGAAAGTGGACTGCGAGGGAATGTGAGGGTGAAAAACGACGAAACAGCGCTGTGGGCTAGGGTTTTTGGAGGTCCCTGTTCGTCACAGTCACGTCATAGCCGAGGGCGGCAAATTGTGCCTGGAGGCGCAAGGCGATGGTCACGGACCGATGCCTCCCGCCGGTACAGCCGATGCCGATACTGAGGTAGCTACGTTGGTCCCGCTCATAGAGTGGGATCAGAAACCCGAAGAGTTTCTCCAGGTGTTCCAGGAGTTGACCCGTCATAGGATCGCCGAATACATACTGCTGCACTCGTGCATCTTCACCAGTCAGCGCTTTCAGCTCCGGAACAAAAAATGGATTACGAATGAAGCGAACATCGAAGAGGAGATCGATGTCATAGGGCACGCCGAATTTATAACCGAACGTCACGAGAGAAATGGTCATACGGCGGACGGTCGTGTCCTGCCGAAATTCACGGATCAGCAAGTCACGCAACTCATGCACCGTGAGTGTTGAGGTATCGATGACACGGTCGGCATGCTTTCGTAGTTCGCTCAAACGCTCGCGTTCAAACCGCACCCCTTCCAACACAGGCATGTGAGGCAGCAACGGGTGCGGGCGACGGCTCTCCGAAAACCGGCGAACCAGCACTTCCTCTCGCGCTTCGAGAAACACCAATTGCAACACATGTCCCTTCGCCTTGAGTTCACCGAGAACGTTGGCTAAATCGCCGAAGAAGACCCGTTCTCGAATGTCGATCCCGAGGGCGACATTCTTTATCTCACCACCCTGTTGGTTGCACAATTCGACGAACGTGGGCAGAAGAGCCGGAGGGAGGTTATCGACGCAAAAGTAGCCTGCGTCTTCGAAGGCTTTGAGGGCGTGGCTCTTTCCGGATCCGGAAAGGCCGCTGATGACGACGAGATTAAGCGCGGCCATGAGAGGTGCGAGCACGATCGCTCGCGGGATCGATCAAGGATAATCTTCCGTTCGGCAAGCGCTGCAACACCTGGATTGTTCCCGACAACGCGTTCACAAACATCAACAGACCCAGTTTCGACCCGCTGAACGTTTCAACCGCCTCCTCGAGCGTGAGGAACTCGAGTTTCGGGCGGACGACTTCAAGCCCGTTATTCTCCGCTCGCGGAGCCTTTTTCGCCACGGCACGCACACGGGCGACATCGCCAACTTTGTGATTCACCTTCCGCTCTTTCAGCTTTCGCAGCTGGGCGCCCAGCTTATCAACCACCTCGTCGATCGACGCATACATTTCTTCCGTGGAGGTCTTCGCCTGTAACCGCCGCCCCTGCACAACTCCCACCACTTCTGCGACATGGTGGAACTTCTCCAGACTCAAAAGAATCTGCAGCGTTCCCAGCTTGAGTCCATAGCGATCGAGCCGCTCCATGCGTGTTTCGATATAGTCCCGCAGCGCAGGAGTGACCGCCACATGCCGTCCCGTAATCATCAATCGCATGCCATCCTCATTTCTCGGGCCGCCGGCACTCCCCTGTGCTCAAGCCCGTCGCAATATTATGCCCTCACAGAGCCGCCTCCGTGAGAAGCGGCGTTGAGTCGGTCAGAAAAATTTCCGTCGTTGTGTAGCCGAGGGAATATTGTCTTCCGCGCGATACTTGGCAACCGTCCGACGGGCGATCAAGACTTGTTGCGTGCGAAGTTTCGCCGCAATTTCTTCATCCTTGAGAGGCTTGCGGGCATCCTCTGCCGCCACCATCTGCCGAATCATTTCCCGAACCGTAAGCGACGACAGCATGTCCGTCGGCTGATCTGCCCGCTGCAACCCGGCATTGAAAAAGAACTTCAGCTCCAGCATGCCCTGCGGGCAATACATATATTTATTCGCCGTGACCCGACTAATCGTCGATTCATGCATACCGATGTCTTCGGCCACCTGTTTCAACACCAGTGGCTTCAGATACTGAATCCCGTGTTCAAAAAATCCTTCCTGAAATTTCACGATACTGGACACAACTTTCACAATCGTCTTATTGCGCTGCTCAATGCTCCTGATGACCCATTGCGCCGCACGGAGCTTGTCATCTAGATATGCCTTGGTCTCCGCCGATCCGGACTGTCCTGAAGACATCAGTTGCTTATAATAGGGACTAATCCGCATCCGAGGGAGGCCGTCGTCATTGAGCAACACCTCCCACACCCCTTCGTTCTTGACGACGAACACATCCGGCACAATGGCATAGTTCTGCGTATTGGAAAAGGGACGCCCCGGTTTCGGTTCAAGGCCTTCGATAATCCGAGTCGCTTCGAAGACATCGTCCATCGAGATGTTCAACGCTTTGGCGATGCGGTTGTATTGTTTCTTCTCCAAATCCTTGAGGTGGTGCAGCACGATCGCTTCCAGCACCGACCCTTTCAGGACGCCGGGTCTGGCGCCAAGTGAGCCTATTTGGCTTCGACCTAAAAACTTCAATTGGAGCAGCAGACACTCCGATAAGTCCCTTGCCGCAACCCCGTTCGGATCAAATCCCTGCACGTCTCGCAACACCGATTCCGCTTCAGTCACGGGGTAGTCGGTACCCGTTACCAGTTCTTCCAGCGTCATGCGCAGATATCCGTCATCGTCGAGGTTTCCGATAATCAGCCGCCCGATCGCTTTCTCCCGATCGGACAGACCCGACAGGGATAATTGCCAGACAAGATGATCCTCCAGTGAGGTCGACTTTGCGACAGTTTGCTCATACGAGGGAAACTCTTCTTTGGACGAGGAGTTATACTCTGTTTCACCACGGCGCATATCCGTGTCGAAATAATCCTCCCAGCTCGACGCTGAAAACTCTTCCGCGTTCTCACCACTTTCTGCCGGCTTGTCATCCGCTTCGCTGCGTGCCTCTCCGGAGAGCGTGGTCGTCGTGTCCGGCTGTTCACGCTCCGTCGTCGTCGCCTCCTCGGCTTCTTCAGTCTCTGCGACGAGTTCGTCCAGCAAAGGATTTTCCATCAGATGCTGCTGCAGGCTTTGCTGAAGTTCCAATCGCGACAATTGCAGCAACTTGATTGCCTGCTGCAATTGCGGCGTCATAATCAGTTTTTGACTGAGCCTCAGATCCAGTCGCAGCTTCATCACACACTCGCTCCCTGCCTGCTACAGGCGAAATCCTTCGCCCAAATACACGGCTCTGGCCATCTCGCTTTTCTCGATCACCCCGGGAGGGCCGGCCTCCAGAATCGTGCCCTCATTGATGATGTAGGCACGATCGGTGATCGACAAGGTTTCCCTCACATTATGATCCGTAATCAACACCCCGATATGGCGTTGCTTCAACCGGATAATGATTTGCTGAATATCGGCCACCGCAATAGGATCGATACCGGCAAAGGGTTCATCCAACAACATAAACAATGGATTGGTTGCCAACGCCCTGGTGATCTCGAGACGTCGACGTTCCCCCCCAGATAGCGCATAGGCCTTGCTTTTTCGAATATGCACCAGATCCAGTTCTTTCAGCAACGTCTCGACCCGTTCCGTCCGCTCACTTCTCGAATATCCCAGCATTTCGAGAATCGCAAGGATATTGTGTTCCACCGACAGTCGACGAAACACCGACGATTCTTGGGGGAGGTAGCCGATTCCCCGCCGGGCCCGTCGGTACATCGGCAGGTCGGTGATTTCGCTGCCGCTTAATGAGATTTGTCCCTCATCCGGCTGACACAGGCCTACCATCATATCGAAGATCGTGGTCTTCCCAGCGCCGTTCGGTCCCAATAGACCAACGACTTCGCCGGCCTGCACATCGAGCGAAACCCCTTTGACGACCTTTCGTCCGCGAAAACTCTTCACTAAGCCGCTGGCAGCAAGTCGATCCGGCGCCCCGGGAGACGGAGAGCCAGTCTCCTGCGCGTGTGGAGTCACCACCTTCGTTTCGATCACCGCTTCCCACCGCCTTCACCCTCGATGATCACCCGGGAATCGCCTTCGACGACGCTGCGATCTTCATCCAGGAACATGATGATCTGCTTGCCCGAGACACGGGTTCCCTTTTGCCAAGCCACGGGATCACCTGTGAGGACTATCTTCTTTTGATCTTCGTAGTACACCGCTTTTTGACAGGTAGCGTGGCCATCTTCTTTTTCAATGTTGACCCGCCCGGTTGCCTCAACCATTCGAATACTGCGCTCAGATACCGCGGGGGCCGTGTCACGATCCTTTTGGCCATGGCCATTCGCGCCCGCATTGGACGGCACCTTCGCACTCGTCGTACTTCCGGCATTCTTGTTGTCAGCCCCGTTACGGCTGGGGTGAAACGACACCACCATGTGATCGGAATGCACCACCAGTCGCCCTCTGGTCAACACCACGGCTCCATCAAAAATTGCCGTGTTTTCTTGATTACTGACAGTCATGGTTCGAGAAGTGATCGTCGTAGGTGCGCCATTCGTCTCGGACTCTTTGGCCTGTCGAGTATCAGCACCATGGACCAACGGGACGGTGGCCACCGCGCCGACACTAAGAAGCAGGCACCACATCCACGCGTACGTCATCCAAGACCTGAAATTCCTCGGTGTCCATCTTTCCCAATAACCCGCGTCCCGTAACCTGCAACCCATGCCCTTGAATAGTGACATGGTCTGGAGTTTGGATTTCATGCCGCGCATCCGTCCACGCAAGATGATTTGTCTGAATGGTATAGCCACTTTGCATTTCAACCACAATCGGTGTGGTCTTATTCGATAATTGAAAATTCTTACTCTGGGTGTCCAGCGTCCCTTCGTCGCCTGACAGGGTCAGTTCTTTTCCTTGCACACCGTACAAGGTGATCTGCACGTTGCTCAGAACAGCGCGGCTCTCCTTTTCGTACAGACGTGCCTGTTCCGCCTGCACTTTCCACTGCACAAGATCGCCTTTGGTCTGAGTAAAGGTGAAATCCTGGATTCTGGCGTCGGCGGACTCGCTACCGACCGGAGTGACTGAACGCGACGCCGCACCGGGATTTGAGCGTGTGATGAGCAAAAACCCGAGAAATGCCGCCAGAACCACACTAAGTGCGAGAAGACCTCGTCGAATCCAACGTTCCCACATGGAAAAAAGCCCATAATTTAAAGAGCTTCCCAGCCGAGTGCCTGGTGGCATGATAGTAGCATTCCGGCAGAGTCAAGTAAACCAAACACCTGGCAATCAGTGGAGGAAAATCGAGGATGGGAGGAAAACAGGGAAGGGCAAACGCCACGGCGACCATCAGGGCCGCCGTGGCATTTTCGCGCTTAGCTTTCTGCAGGAGTAGACGTCTTTTCGGTCGTCTCTTTTTTCTCAGTCGCCGCCGCATCAGTGGCCGGAACCGCTTTTGGCTTTTCCGGTCTGGTCACCAATTCAATGGCCACCATCTCTGCCGCATCGCCAATCCGACGACGCGTCCTGATGATTCGTGTGTACCCACCAGGCCGATCACGGAAGCGTGAGGCAACGTCGCTGAACAACTTCGACACCACGGCCTTGCTGCGCAAGAAGCTGAGGGCACGCCGACGAGCGGGCAAACTCCCCTCTTTCCCGAGGGAAATCATGCGATCAGTGAACCCGCGAATTTCTTTGGCCTTCGCTTCCGTGGTTTCGATTCGCTCCTGTTCCAACAACGAGGTCACAAGACTCCGGAACAGAGCCCATCGGTGTTTGGTTTGACGTCCGAGCTGTCGACCCTTCTTTTTGTGGCGCACGGTAGTCCTGTTCCTTTCTTACTCTGAACGCACGCCCGCGTCGCCGGACGGCAAGGCGTCAACTTTCATTCCAAGGCTCAGTCCCATTTCAGTCAGGATTTCCTTGATTTCATTGAGCGACTTTTTCCCGAAATTCTTGGTCTTCAACATTTCGGCTTCGGTCTTCTGAACCAAATCGGCAATCGTCTTGATATTGGCATTCTTGAGACAGTTGGCTGCCCGAACCGACAGTTCCAACTCGTTCACACTTCGGTAGAGATTCTTATTCACTTCATCGGAAAGATCTTCACCGCCGACAGCGGGTTTCGCATCGGTCCGTTCCTCAGGATTAATGAAGATATCAAGATGTTCACGAAGAATACCCGCTGCATTGGACAAGGCATCCCGCGGAGAAATCGTCCCGTCGGTCCAGATCTCAAGGGTCAGCTTGTCGTAATCGGTCATACGACCGACACGGGCATTCTCCACATGAAAGTTCACCCGCTTGATCGGAGAAAAAATCGAATCGATGGCAATGACGCCGATCGGCAAGCCTTCTTCCTTGTTTCGTTCCGCCGGGACAAAACCTCGGCCATGCTTGATGGTCATTTCCATATCGAGCGCGGCATCCTTGTCCAGCGTGGCGATATGCAAATCGGGCGTGAGAATCGTCACATCTCCATCGTGAGTGATGTCCGATCCTTTCGCTTCGCCAGGCCCCTTCTTCTTCAAGCGAATCGTCTTCGGTTTGTCACCTTGCAAGGCCAACCGAAGGCTCTTCACATTCAAAATAATCGTCGTGACATCCTCGGTAACACCCGGAATCGTAGAGAATTCGTGCAGCACTCCCTCAATCTTGACGGTCGTCACTGCAGCCCCTGTCAAGGAAGACAACAACACACGGCGAAGAGAATTCCCCACCGTGGTGCCAAATCCTCGTTCAAATGCCTCGGTCGTAAATCTGCCGAATGTCGGGGAAAGAGTGTCCTTATCGACTTCCACCCGCATGGGGATCTGAAAGTCTTTCATCGCTTTAATCATGACTCCCCCTTCATTAACTCGTGTGTGCCCATATATCGTTCAGCCATAGCGGCGAAAGCCAGCAGGCGCCAACCATGGGTTCCTAGCGTGAGTAGAGTTCAACGACCATCTGCTCGTTGACTGGGAGCACGATGTGCTCCTTGGTGGGCAAGGACCGAATGGTCCCTTTGCACGCTGCCCTGTCCAACTCAAGCCACTCCGGAATACCACGACCATCGACTGCCGCCAATGCGCCCTGAATGGGGAGCAATTCACGGCTCTTCTCCCGAACCTCGATCGAATCTCCGGCTTTGACGAGGGCCCCAGGCGCCTTCACCTTCCGTCCGTTGAGCATCAAGTGGCCATGATTGACCAATTGCCTGGCTTCCTTTCTTGATGCACCGAAACCGAGCCGATATACAACGTTATCCAACCGGCACTCCAACAAGCGCAACAACGTATCGCCGGTCACGCCGGTCTGACGCTCGGCTCGCTCAAAAATGCCACGGAACTGGCACTCCTGGAGGCCATAGATTCTTTTCAGTTTCTGCTTCTCGCGTAACTGCAGACTGTAGTCGGATGTCCGCTGGCGAGCCTGACCATGCTGCCCAGGGGGATAACTCCGGCGCTCGATGGCGCACTTCTCGGTCATGCAACGAGACCCCTTCAAGAAGAGCTTTTCGCCTTCTCTCCGACACAAGCGGCAGACAGGTCCACTATATTTTGCCACGCTACTACCCCTCCTCTACCTCAACAACGTACGTACGACTAGATCGGCAACGATTATATTTTCACGCTGGAAGGCTGGCCTACACACGCCGACGCTTCGGCGGGCGGCAACCGTTGTGAGGGATCGGCGTGACATCGCGAATCAAATTGATGCGCAATCCAGCACTCTGCAGCGAACGAATGGCAGACTCTCGTCCCGCGCCTGGACCGTTGACGTACACATCCACCTGGCGCATCCCATTTTCCATCGCCTTCCGTGCCGCAGCCTCTCCCGCTCGCTGAGCCGCAAACGGCGTGCTCTTACGTGATCCCTTAAATCCCTGGTTCCCTGAGCTGGCCCATACCACCGTGTTGCCGCTCATATCGGTAATGGTCACAATCGTATTATTGAACGATGCTTGGACATGCGCCACTCCGCTTTGGACAATCTTGCGTTCCTTCTTCTTCCCCTTCTTCACACTCATAGCTTCTCCCTCAGCGCATGGCGCCTGATCGTTCTAACTCTTAGCCTCTGGAACCCGCGGGCTTCTGCGGCTTGCTACCGACACCAGCGCGACGACCTTTGCGGGTGCGCGCATTGGTTTTCGTCCGCTGTCCGCGGACCGGCAATCCCTTGCGATGCCGCAACCCACGAAACGTTCCAGTATCGACCAATCGCTTAATGTTCATCGAGACTTCTTTTCGCAAGTCACCCTCGACGCGATAGTCACGTTCGATGACTTCTCGAATTTTCACGATTTTGTCTTCACTGACATCTTTCACGCGAATGGATCCATCGACCCCTGCTTTTTTGAGGATCTCCCGAGCGGCGACTCGACCGATTCCATAGACGTAGGTCAGTCCGATTTCGATTCGCTTGTCTTTTGGCAAATCCACGCCAGCAATACGTGCCATAATTACCCCCTAATTCCTTCACTTCCTCGCATGGTAGGCTGGCTCGCCCAGTGTTTCAGCGCCACATTCGACGGAACCGTGTCGAATGACACTCCATGGTCGAAGACACCATGTGCCAAGGCAGCCGACATCGAGTTATCCCTGCCGTTGTTTGTGACGAGGATTGGCGCAGAGCACCCGCACCACCCCACGCCTGCGGACCACTTTACATTTTGCACAAATCGGCTTCACTGACGACTTGACCTTCATAGCAATTCCATTTCTCCACTACTTGAAGCGATAGGTAATCCTGCCCCGTGTTAAGTCATAGGGCGATAATTGCACTGTCACCTTATCGCCGGGAAGGATACGGATAAAATGCATGCGCATTTTCCCTGAAATGTGCGCCAAAATCCGGTGCCCATGCTCCAGCTCTACGCGGAACATTGCGTTCGGAAGCGTCTCAGCTACCGTGCCGGTCACTTCTATGACATCTTCTTTTGGCACGTATTGGCAACTCCCCCCGTCTTAATGTGACAACTGTGAAAGAATCCGCGCAGGCCCGCTGGGCTGGATGGCGATCGTATGTTCAAAATGTGCTGATAGACGTCCGTCTTCGGTCACCGCCGTCCACCGATCTTCCAAAATGCGTACGGCACTTCCTCCCATATTGACCATCGGCTCGATGGCTAGCACCATTCCAACTTGTAGACGAGGCCCTTGCCCAGGGCGCCCATAATTGGGAACCTGCGGTTCCTCATGGAGCTGCCTTCCTATACCATGACCAACAAATTCAGTCACTACCGTAAATCCAGCTTGCTCCACGTGACTCTGTATAGCATGAGACACGTCTGAGAGGCGATTACCGACCACGGCCTTCTCGATCCCGCAGTACATGGCAGCCTCAGTGACCTGAATAAGACGCAAGGCCTCAGCTCTTACGTTTCCTACCGGAACGGTAACCGCCGAGTCTCCGTAAAATCCTGAAACGATGGCCCCGAGGTCTAGCCCAATGATATCGCCATCTTTGAGCTTGCGTTTCGAAGGGATGCCGTGCACGACCTGTTCGTTGACTGAGGCGCAAAGGGTCTTGGGATAGTTCCGATAACCCTTGAACGCAGGAACCGCCCCCCTTGAACGTATAGCTTCCTCAGCCATACGATCCAAATCATCTGTCGTGACCCCTGGCACAACCTTTCCTTTGAGTAACTCCAGCACCTCAGCCACAACCCTGGAGGCATGCGCCATCAGCGCAACCTCGTCCGGCGTCTTGAATACGATCATTTATGGCCAAGCCCAGCGAGCAAGCTTGAGAGCCTACCGTACACCTGCTCCATTTCGCCAGCGCCATCGAGATGACTGAGGACTCCCTTCTGCTCGTAGTATGCAATCAAGGGAGCCGTCTGCTCGTCATACACTTTTAAACGGGCCTCGATAGTCTCCGGCTTGTCATCGCTTCGTTGAACGAGGGGCTCGCTGCAGCGATCACACTGTCCCACGACCTTAGGTGGAGCAAAGTCAACGTGAAACACGCTCTGACACTTCGGGCAGCTTCGGCGACCACTCAACCGCTTGACGATGTCCTCACGAGAAACTCGAAAATTGACGACACGATCAAGACTGAGCCCTTTTTGGCTCAACATTGCCTGGAGTTCTTCAGCTTGGGGGACGGTTCTCGGAAACCCATCGAGAATGAATCCCTTCTCACACGAACGCTCGGACAGTTTTTCTCGGACCATACCGATCACGACGGAATCGGGAACCAGTTTCCCGGCGTCCATACTTTTCTTGGCTTCGATTCCCAGCACGGTCTGATTCCGAACGGCTTCACGCAGCAGATCTCCGGTGGAAATCTTCGGCCATCCGTACTGAGCGGTAACCCGATCAGCCTGTGTCCCTTTGCCAACGCCTGGAGCACCGAGAAATACAATTCGCATGCAGACCTACGTTGTCCTGCCTCGGAGTTTTCCCTTTTGGAGGAATCCGTCGTAGTTTCGGTTCAACAAATGGGATTCGATCTGTTGCGCGGTATCCAATCCTACTCCGATCACGATGAGGAGAGACGTGCCGCCGAAATAAAATGGCATGTTCAATTTATAGATCAGAAACTCCGGAATCACACACACGATGGCCAAATAAATCGCACCGGCGAAGGTAATTTTCGTAAGGACGGAGTAGATGTAATCAGAGGTTCGTTGTCCGGGCCGAATACCAGGGACGAAACCACCATATTTTTTTAAATTATCTGCCATATCGACCGGGTTCATGACTACCGCAGTGTAGAAGAAACAGAAAAACACGATCAGGCCGACATACATCAGGGTATATAACAACGAACCAGGCGCGAGTTGAGCGCCAATGGCCTTGATCCACGGTGTTTCAAAAAACCCGGCGATGGTTGCCGGAAATGCGATGATCGACGAGGCAAATATCGGAGGAATAACCCCCGCTGTGTTGATCTTCAGCGGAATATGCGTACTCTGTCCGCCATAGACTCTACGGCCGATCACACGCTTGGCATATTGCACCGGAACTTTTCGCCGGCCACTCTCCAGAAACACGATCGCCGCAACCACGCCGAACATGACGACGGTCAGGACGATCAACAAGGGGAAACTCAACTGCCCAACCTTGTACAAGTCGAAAGTCTGGGCGACGGCCGCAGGTAATCTGGCGACAATGCCAGCAAAAATAATCAAGGAAATGCCGTTACCGATGCCTCGTTCTGTGATCTGCTCTCCGAGCCACATCAAGAAGCCGGTGCCGGCACACAAGGTGATGACCGTCATAAAGCGGAAACCCCAGCCAGGTCCCAGCACAAACGCTCCCTGGTTCATCTGCTCGAGACCGACGGCGATCCCGAATCCTTGAATCAAGGCAATGACGATCGTACCAAAGCGAGTATATTGAATGATCTTTTTACGTCCGCGCTCCCCCTCTTTTGCCAGCTTTGAAAGATGCGGGATAACGACGGTCAGCAGCTGCAGAATGATAGAGGCGCTGATGTAGGGCATAATGCCCAGCGCAAAAATCGTCAACCTCGAGAGGGAGCCACCTGAGAAAATGTCCAAAAACCCAAGCAGGGCTCCGCCCTGTTTCTGCAGAAAATCAGACAGGGCTTCGCCGTTAATCCCAGGCGTGGGAATGTGCGCACCGACGCGGTACACAATCAACATTCCAAGCGTGAAGAGTACGCGCGTGCGAAGCTCAGGAATCTTGAAAATGTTTTGGAAACTGGCTAGCAGACGCTCAAACACAGGGAATGACCTCGGCCCTCCCCCCGGCTGCCTGAATCTTTGCCTCCGCTGATTTGCTGAATTTATGAGCCTGGATCACCAGTGGCTTGGTCAGCTCACCTTGAGCCAGGATCTTAATCAGCTCTCCTTTGCGTCGAACAAGGCCTTCATTCATCAAGAGTTGGGGCGTAATAGCTTCGGTCGTTTCGAGACCAGCCAAGCTTTTTAAGTTGATGATCGTGTATTCAGTTCGAAATTGATTCGTGAATCCATATTTGGGAACCCGACGGATCAAGGGCATTTGGCCACCTTCAAAGCCGGGGCGCTTTCCACCGCCAGACCTGGCCTTTAACCCTTTATGCCCCTTAGTGGCCGTCTTCCCATGACCCGAGCCTGGGCCACGTCCGATTCGCTTTCGCTTGTGTTTCGCTCCGCGAGAGGGAGCAAGATCATGCAACTTCATTGGGGACTCACTTCCAGTAAATAGCCGACCTTCGCGATCATACCTTTGACTTGATCACTGGCAGGTCTCAGCACCGTGGCGTTGAGTTTTCTCAGCCCTAAGCCCCTCAATACGAGCCGATGCTTGTACGGCGTACCAATGGGGCTTCGCTTCAGGGTAATTCGTAGGCTCTGTTGAGAGCTTGCTGATTTCTTTTCAGTAGTCATTAGACGTGCACCTGCGCATCGCTGCCAACCGTGCGTCGGAGTCGCATCACTTCCTGTGGATCACACAGCTGTTGCAGTCCATTAAGGGTCGCCCTCACTGCGTTGAAGGGGTTTCCCCGCCCAAGGGTTTTGGCGATAATATTGTGAGCCCCGGCCAATTCGACCACAGCACGAACGGCGCCACCGGCAATGATCCCGGTACCATCCGCAGCCGGCTTTAACAAAACATGTTCGGCGCCAAAAAGGCCGTGCACTTCGTGAGGAATGGTTCCCGCCTTGATCGGCACCTTGACCAAGTGCTTCTTGGCCTGCTCGACGGCCTTGGAAATGGCTACCGGGACCTCGGCCGCCTTTCCTTTGCCGACTCCGACATACCCTTGCCCGTCCCCCACGACGACCAGGGCGCAAAAGTTGAAGCGCTTTCCGCCCTTCACAACCTTTGCGACGCGGTTGATGAATACCACTTTGTCTTTTAAGCTTAATTCTTCGGGATTCACTCGCACAACGTCATTCTCCTTTAGGTCGTCTCATGCGCTACCGACGAACAGCGGACGGCAGCCTTCTGGACATACGTTTCCCCTAAAACTGCAGGCCCCCTTCACGAGAGGCATCGGCCAGAGCCTTTACGCGTCCATGATAGAGGCGTCCGCCACGATCAAAGACGACGGTCGAAACCTTCGCCGCCTTTGCGCGTTCGGCAATCAGCTTACCAACCGCCTTGGCCCCTTCAATTCCACCCGTCGATTTCACTGATTTCCGGAGTGACTCGTCAAGCGTCGAGGCAGCGGCCACGGTATGACCGCGGAGATCGTCGATAATTTGCGCATAGATATGGGCACGGCTCCGAAACACGTTGAGCCGAGGGCGATCGGTCGTACCAGCTACGGATTTTCGAACCCGCTGTTTGCGACGGGCTAATTTTCTATTTTTCTCTTGAGTATTCATGAGCTGCCTCTACTTGCCGGTTTTGCCGGCCTTCTTTCTCAATACCTCACCAGCGTAACGAATGCCCTTTTGCTTGTATACGTCGGGAGGTTTAATGGATCGAATATTTGCCGCGACCTGTCCTACGAGACGCTTATCTATGCCGCGGATAGAAATCAAGGTCTGCTTGTCGACTTTGACATCAATTCCCTGAGGAACCGTGTAGGTCACAGGATTGATGTAGCCAACGTTGAAGCTCATCTCTCTACCCTGGAGCTGAGCCTTGTATCCGACACCAGTTATCTCTAAGGCTTTTTCGTAGCCCTTTGTCACCCCTTGAACGATATTGCTCAGCTCAGCACGAACCAAGCCATGCATCGCACGGAGATCTCGGGCATCTCCCGCTCGGTTCACGACAAGATGTCCATCATTCACGGCAACACTTAATCCGTCGGTCAACTTCCAGTCCAGCTTGCCCATTGGCCCTTTGACCGACACCAGACGACCGGCGACTTTAACATCCACCCCCGCTGGCACTGAAATTGGTTTCCGTCCAATCCTCGACATACGATCCCCGTTACGTTTCTTCGATCCAGTTATTACGGCGCCTTAACAAGGCCGTTTCACCACACAGAACAAAGTACTTCCCCGCCCAATCCGGCCTTTCTGGAATCCGCATCCGTCATCAGACCCTTTGATGTCGAGATGACGGCCAGACCGATGCCATTCCTGACCTTTGGGACGTCCTCTCGCCCAACGTAAACACGACGCCCCGGCTTGCTGACTCGTCGCATACCCGTGATCATCGGTCTCGCTTCGTCAACGTAGCGAAGTTGAACGGAGAACATTGGGTGCCCGTTCTCCTTTTGCTCATCGAATCCTTGAATGAAACCTTCCCGCCCAAGGATATTCAGAATTTGCCGCTTGACCTTTGAAACTGGGATTTTGACGACATCCTGGCGTCGACGAGCGGCATTCCCAAGACGCACCAGCAAATCAGCAATCGGATCAGTTATCATTCGTTCCTCTTTTACACTCGCGAGCTCATGCTCACCCCTCTTGGGGGATTACCAACTTGACTTACGCACCCCAGGAATCTCACCCTTGAGGCTCAAGAATCTGAAACAAATACGGCACATGCGAAAGCGACGCAAAAACCCTCTTACCCTGCCGCAAATGCCACATCGATGATAATCGCGACAAGAAAACTTTGATTTTACGGCCGCTTTATTCTTCAGCGCTAATCTTGACACACAATCCCCCTTACTCGCGCCGCGACAGATCGCGGGCAAAGCTATTCACCAACGTCCATTAGGTCCGAAACGGCATCCCAAGGTGTTTCAACAGTGCTTTGCCCTCATCGTTCGTTTGCGCTGTGGTCACGATGGTAATGTCCATTCCGTGAATGGAGGCCACACTGTCGTACTCGATCTCCGGAAAAATCAATTGCTCTTTCAATCCCAAGGTGTAGTTCCCGCGCCCGTCGAACGCCTTTGGAGAAATCCCGCGGAAGTCTCGAATACGCGGGAGAGCGAGAGTAATCAACCTGTCTAGGAACTCCCACATTCTTCGGCTACGCAGCGTAACTTTGGCGCCAATCGGCATACCCTGCCGTAATTTAAAACCAGCAATCGCCTTCTTGGCTCTTGTGGTTACAGGTTTTTGGCCGGTGATAATACCCAGCTCGTTCGCCGCACTCTCGAGCAATTTCACGTTTTGGATGGCTTCGCCCATGCCGACATTGAGCACGATGCGGTCGAGCCGGGGAACTTGCATCAAATTCCCATAAGCAAATTCCTTCATCAGGGCTGGAATGACCTGATCGCGATAGGTATCCCTGAGCCTCGGTGAGAATTGGTGCTCCGTTCCGGCCTCCTGAGAAACCTCCGGCGTAGCGACTTCTTTTTTACCTGATGATTTGGGCGCAGCTCCCTTTCCGCCCTTACCCTTCTCTACTTTTGCCATGAACGTCTTTCCTGTTCCGACTATTCGACAGTTTCTTTTGATTTCTTACTCAGCCTGATCCGACGCCCATCTTCCTGGCGTCTAATCCCAAGGCGAGTCGGCTTCTTCGTCACTGGACACAAAAACATGACATTTGAAATGGCGAGAGGGGCCTCACGCTCAAGAATTCCACCCTGCCGCAAGTTCTGATTCGGCTTCGTGTGACGCTTGATCATGTTGAGCTTTTCTACGAGAACCTTTCCGTTCACCGTATCTACCGACAGAACTTTGCCGGATTTTCCCCGCTCACGCCCGGTCGTCACCACCACAGTGTCGCCCTTGCGAATTTTTGTTTTGATTCGTGCCATCCCTACCAGAACCTTTCTTCCGTCAACTACAAGACTTCCGGCGCAAGCGAAATAATTTTCATGAACTTCTTCCAACGAAGCTCACGAGCCACCGGGCCGAAAATACGTGTACCCACAGGCTCCCCTTGGGCGTTAATCAAGACACAGGCGTTGCGGTCAAACTTGATGTAAGAACCATCGTCACGCCGGACCTCTTTGGTCGTACGTACGATGACGGCCCGACTCACATCACCCTTCTTCACGCCAGCCTGAGGGATGGCCTCTTTCACTGCCACTACCACGATGTCTCCCAGCGATCCATATCGACGCCTGGTCCCGCCGAGAACGTGAAAACACATGACTTGCTTCGCGCCGGAATTATCGGCCACATCCATGTATGTGTAATTCTGAATCATTCCCTGCCCTACTCACTGCCAAGAGTGCAACCCCTCGGCTGCTGAAGTGTAATCCGCGGTTACTTTTCCGGTTGGCCCTTGACCATGACGCGAACCACGCGCCAATGCTTATCCTTACTGATGGGGCGTGTTTCGCTTAACTGCACCCGATCCCCTACCTTACACGCATTTCCCTCATCATGGGCCTTCAGTTTCGTGACCCGGCGGAGAACTTTCTTGTACACGGGATGAATGACAGAGCGTTCAACGGCAACAACGACGGTCTTATTCATCTTGTTGCTGACGACATTCCCATACCACTGACGTCGATGTTCTTGACCTTCCTTCATACGCCCCTTCTCTCTTACTTCACGACCGCGTGACCGGTCTGCTCCTGCAACAGTTCCAGTTGACGTCTGACCGTCTTCACCCGGGCAATATCGCGCTTGGTCGAGCGCACTTGCATCGGATTTTCAAGGCGGCCAATGCCAAGCTGAAATCGAAAATTAAAGAGCTCTTGTCGCAGCTGTTTTTCTTTTTGTACTAACTCTTCAACAGAGAGCGCACTGAGATCTTTCACATCCATCACATCACCACTCACACGAACTACAGGTTACTGAAATTCACCACGGATCACGAACTTCGTCGCAATCGGTAGCTTGTACGAAGCTAACCGCAAGGCTTGCTTCGCAATGTCCGGAGCCACGCCGCTCATCTCGTACATAATGCGGCCAGGCTTCACGACAGCTACCCAATACTCGGGATTGCCCTTACCTTTACCCATACGAGTTTCTGCCGGCTTCTTCGTAATGGGCTTGTCAGGAAAAATTCTTGTCCACACTTGCCCGCCACGTTTCACGAATCGCGTGATGGCAATACGAGCAGCTTCAATTTGACGGCTCGTGACCCAACCTGGCTCAAGCGCTTTCAATCCGAATTCACCCAACGTAATAGCTCCGCCGCGATAGGCTTTCCCTCGCATTCGGCCCTTCTGCATTTTTCTAAACTTGACTTTCTTTGGCGCTAACACAAACCCACCTTTTCCTTGTCGAGGTTCTTAGCCTAGCCGCCCAAGTGCGGCATCTGGCTTCAATTGCAGTGCGGGCAACATTTCACCTTTGTAGATCCAGGTCTTGACCCCGATCTGCCCCATGGTGGTATGCGCCTCCGCAAACCCGTAGTCGACTTCGGCTCGAAGAGTATGAAGGGGGACACGACCTTCGCGGTACCATTCGGTTCTCGCGATTTCGGCCCCGCCTAATCGCCCAGCCACCATAATCTTGATACCTTGTGCGCCAAGCCTGAGGGCCGACTGCACACTTCGCTTCATTGCACGGCGAAATGCGACTCGCTTTTCCAATTGAGTGGCGACATTTTCACTGACCAATTGTGCGTCCAATTCCGGCTTCTTGATCTCTTTCACGGTAATGTACGCTTGCCCTGAATATTCCTTCTCTAAGGCAGCCTTAAGCTTGTCGACCTCAGCGCCTTTTCTCCCAATGATGATCCCCGGCCGAGCAGTATGAATAATCACTCTGGTCTGATCACCGGATCGCTCAATTTCTACCTTGGCCACGCCAGCATGGTAGAGTTTCGCCTTGACCATTTTCCTGATCTTGATGTCCTGATGCAGCAGTCTGGCGTAGTCTTTGTCGGCGTACCAACGCGAGCTCCAGGTATAGTTGTAGCCGATGCGGTAACCAATTGGATGTGTCTTCTGACCCATGAAGAATAACCCTCAGTATAAAGGTAAAAACATTAGCTATTCTGAGCGGTGCTCGGAGCGGCTACGGCGATCGTAATATGGCTGGTACGCTTTTGAATCGAATTCGCACGCCCCATTGATCGCGCCCGAAAGCGCTTATAAATCGGGCCGCAATTCACGACGGCCTGGGAAACCCACATCTCATCACTATCGCCCAATTCTTTTTGCTCGGCATTGGCGACCGCAGACCGCAACAGTTTCTCGATCACCCGAGCCGCATGCTTCGGGGTGTGCCGCAACATAGCCAGAGCCATGGGAACCTGTTGTCCACGAATCATATCGATCACCACACGAGCTTTTCGTGGTGTTACTCTGACGAACCGTAAATTTGCTTTTGCTTCTGCCATAGCTGACTCCACCCACACTCGCAACCCCAGAAGGGAGCAACGATTACTTTAGTGCCACTGCCTTTTCTGTCTTCGCCTGTCCGTGCCCTTTAAAAAATCTAGTCGGCGAGAACTCACCAAGTTTATGGCCGACCATGTTTTCCGTGACAAATACAGGAATAAATTTCTTCCCGTTATGCACCGCAAACGTGTGACCAATCATGTCCGGGATCACGGTGGACCGCCGAGACCAGGTCTTGATTAACTTGCGGTCCTTGGTTTGATTCATCTGCTCTACCTTTTTTAACAGATGATCGTCGACGAACGGGCCCTTAGTAATTGAACGAGGCATCTTCCGCTCCTACTTCTTCCTACGCGCAATGATGAACTTATCAGTCGCCTTGTTCTTACGGGTCTTATATCCCTTGGTGGGAGTACCCCACGGAGAGACGGGGTGCGGATTTCCCTGACCAGACTTTCCTTCACCGCCTCCGTGCGGGTGATCGACTGGGTTCATCACGACTCCGCGAACATGAGGGCGCTTACCCTTCCAACGCGAACGACCAGCCTTTCCGACGATGACATTCTCATGATCGACGTTACCAACCTGTCCAACTGTCGCCATGCAGGTCGATAAGATCTTCCGCATCTCTCCAGACTTAAGACGAATTTGAACGTACGCACCGTCGCGCCCCATAACCTGCGCTGAGCCGCCAGCACTACGAATGAGCTGACCACCCTTACCCGGCTTCAACTCGATGTTATGAATCGTAGTACCCAAGGGCATACTGATCAATGGAAGGGCGTTTCCAGGCCTCACTTCGGCGCCATCACCGGACTGAACCATATCACCCACCGAGAGCCCCACCGGCGCTAAAATATAACGCTTCTCTCCATCAACATAATGAAGCAGCGCGATTCTCGAAGAACGATTGGGATCGTATTCAATCGCGGCAACTTTCGCCGGAATACCTGACTTGTCCCGCCGAAAATCAATCTGCCGATAGAGACGCTTATGCCCACCCCCACGAAAGCGAATGGTTTGACGACCGTCGTTATTTCGCCCACCGGTGCGGAGATGAAACCCAGTCAAAGCCTTTTCAGGCTTCTTCTTGCTGATCTGCTCATCCTGGAGAGCCGTCATTCCACGACGACCAGGTGAAGTTGGCTTGTAAACCTTAAGAGACATAGCTGATTCTCACTTTATCGAGACTCCTAGACGCTTTCGTAAAGCTCCAGCTTCTCGCCTTCCTTCAACGTGACAAACGCCTTCTTCCAATCAGAGCGCCGACCAACAAATCGGCCAAGACGTTTCACCTTGCCACGAATATTTACCACATTGACGCGGGCAACCTTCACCTTCAACAGGGTTTCAACGGCCTGCCGAATTTGAATCTTATTCGCATCCGGATGAACAAGAAAACCAACGGTATTTCCTTGCTCACGCAAGGCAGTGATTTTCTCGGTCAGCAATGGCTGAATTAGCACCTGGTGTAGGTCGCCTTTCATGACCACACCTCCTTCACTCGATCTAACTCACTCTGAGGAATGACCAACGAGTGACAGCGCAACACGTCATAGACATTGAGCTCTTCAGGACGTAGCACGATCACATTCGAAAGATTCTTCCCCGCCTGCACAACGTGAGAGTTTTGATCTGCAACTACAAGCAATGCATTGCCAACGATTCCGAGTTTCGCCAAGGCAGACGCCAACAGCTTCGTCTTGGCTTCAGCAATACTCAATTCTGAAACGACGACAACACTCCCCTCCAACACCTTGGCTGACAAGGCACTTTGAATAGCCGCTCGATACTTTTTCTTGGGCATCCCGAACGCGTAACTTCTCGGCTTCGGGCCAAATACGGTTCCACCATGTCGCCAGACAGGCGAGCGAAGCGATCCCGCACGCGCGCGACCCGTATGCTTCTGCTTCCAAGGCTTCTTACCGGACCCACTGACTTCCCCACGACGCAGGGTCGATGCGGTCCCTTGACGACCACAGGCACGCTGCATCACCACTGCCTCATGAACAAGAGGGGCGTGAGGTTTACAGCCGAACACTTCGCTCGGCAAGTCGACACTCCCCACCTTTTTCTTCTGTGCGTCTACCACATCAACGATCGGCATAGCTCAACTCTTCTTTGACTTCCGCACAACCAGCAGCCCATTGACACCACCGGGCACTGCTCCGCGGACAAACAACAGGTTTTCATCTGGACGAGCTTCGACCACTTTCAAGCGCTGAACCGTGACTCGCTCATCTCCCATGTGACCGGGCAATGCTTTATTCTTCCAAACACGAGAAGGATAAGAACTGGCACCAATCGATCCAGGTGCCCGGTGAAACATGGATCCGTGCGTCTCTGGACCACCGGCATAATTATGCCTCCGCACAACTCCCTGAAAGCCCTTACCCTTCGAGACCCCGACGACATCTACCCAATCGCCCTTCTTGAAAATATCGACCTTAATGGTCGCCCCGACAGAAACATCACCGGTCTTCGGAAACTCCCTCAACCATCGGCTCGCTGGCGCCTGATGCTTCTTCAAGTGCCCCAGTTCGGCGCCGGACAACCGACCTTCCTTCACTTCACCAAAGGATAATTGCACCGCTTCATAGCCATCTCGCTCCTTAGTTTTGAGCGAAACAACGCGGCACGGCCCCGCCTCAATAACGGTCACTGGCGCGAGGACGGTTTCGTCATACATTTGGGTCATCCCCAACTTTTTACCCAACAATCCGTTTGTCATGGCCTTCCTGTCAGCTCACAAAAAGATCGAACAGAACTCAATCAGAGCTTAATCTCCACGTCAACACCAGCCGCCAAGTTTAGCTTCATCAAGGAGTCCATTGTTTCCGGAGTAGGCTCCATAATATCCAGCAGACGCTTGTGTGTGCGGATTTCAAATTGCTCTCGAGATTTCTTATCAACGTGAGTCGATCGCTGCACGGTAAACTTCTCAATACGAGTCGGCAATGGAATGGGCCCCACCACCCTTGCACCGCTGCGCCGGACCGTCTCCACAATCTCCACCACAGACTGATCAAGCACGCGATAATCAAATCCGCGAAGCCTGATGCGAATTCTTTGATCGACTTTCACGCTCAACTCCTCACATGCCGGCCTCTCGACCGGAACATCACTACGCTAGAATTTCCGTGACGACGCCTGAGCCGACGGTTTTGCCGCCCTCGCGCACCGCGAACCGCAAGCCCTGATCCATCGCGATCGGGCTGATCAATTCGCCCGTCACCGTCACATTGTCGCCCGGCATCACCATCTCCACGCCCGCCGCCAACGTCACGATCCCCGTCACGTCCGTCGTCCGGAAGTAGAACTGCGGC